>JBAZLW010000117.1:0-7580 GCA_041650095.1 Hydrogenophilaceae bacterium
GGTTGGCGCCATTGTGATCAAGCCGTAAACCTTCAAGTTATGATTGAGATCTTTCGCCTGGATAATGATTTCCTGCATGTTCGGCAAGGTGTCCAAATCAGGCTGCGAGGGTCTGAACGGAACCACCAGAATATGCGCTGCTGTCATGCCTGTTCTTAGCTCCCGGCTATCTCTGCCGGCCGCATCGACAATGACATACTCGTAACGCTTGTCAAGATCAAGCAAGGTATCGCGGATGTTCTCGTATTTCTGGATGCAATGAACCGCCGGCAGCGCCGGTTTTTCTACCCGATCCATTGCCCAATTTGCGGACGTGCATTGCCGGTCGGCATCCACCAGAACAACGTCATGCCCTCTTCCGGCCAGTTCTGCGCATATATTTACTGCTGTGGTTGATTTGCCGCAACCGCCCTTTTGACTTCCGATAAGTACAATCATGATGCCCTTATAGTGTTAATTTGATACCAAAATTATACCTTGGCAATACCGGTTTAGTATACGTTATTTAGTATCAAAACGGCGTTACCAAGGAGCTGAAACAGCGCTAATAAAATACCTGATTGGTACCAATTATATACCTTTATTATACTTTTTTGATATATATTAGGTATAAGATTAATAGCGCCGAAGGCGCACAAAACCGGATGCGCGGCACACCGTTTAAGGGTAGGGCAGGGCGGTAAATTGGCTGGCTGATTGGTATTGTTTTTACTTGGATTGGCGATGACGCATTGCATCAATTTGGCTTTTGACACGTTGCGCCATCTCAAGACTGTTCCTGGCGGTTTGTTGAACGGTAGCATCCGGATCTGCTAGGGCTTGTTCTAAAACGGGTATCGCCTCCTGTCCATAGCGGCTGATCAGAACATCCAGAGCTGCCGTTCTGATCTGTGGACTCTCATCATTGAGTGCTGTCTGTGCGATCGGTTCAAGTGATGGATTTGCGCTATCTCCCATTGAATTGAGTGCGAGCATCCTTACTTCGGGCGCCTTATCCTCAAGTGCGGCGATGAGTACGGCGTTATGTTCTGCAGGATCGGCATGCTCAAGAAATTGTTTGAGGGCCATGAGCCGATCTTCGGGCTTCTCGGCTGTGAGTGCCTGTTTTTTCCATTCCGCTATCTCGGCAGTTTGATCGATGGGCTCCAGAACTTTGAGGGATGCGGTTTCGTTGGACAACTCTTCAGTACTGCTTTTCGACAATATACGGATTTCGGCGATCTCCGTACCTGCACCTTGATTCGGGTTGCTGCGCGTTGGTGGTTCTTTGTAAATCAATAAATAATTGGTATCTCGCAGAAGCTGTTTGATGCCTTCGGCAATATCAACGCCATTGAATTGTAACGAGATTAGCTGATCCGGAACGCTGTCGGCAATCGAAACCTTCGCACCCAGCTTACGGGCAAGCTCCCTGAGAACGGCTCGCAACGGCGCCTGAGAAAGATCGACTGACAGTTGCAAGGGAAGAATGGGTAATTCGCTGCCCGACTGAAGTGCGTC
The DNA here is from genome assembly GCA_041650095.1 of Hydrogenophilaceae bacterium. Lineage (GTDB taxonomy): Bacteria > Pseudomonadota > Gammaproteobacteria > Burkholderiales > Thiobacillaceae > Parasulfuritortus. The sequence goes on from JBAZLW010000117.1 coordinate 1,501, forward strand.
GATATCGATCGAATCGGTGGCACGGTTCACTTCGATGACTAATTTGACAGTAGAGGCTGAGACCTGAGGTGGTGAAGCTTGCGTCACTGGCTCCGGTAAAGGCACGGGTGTTTCATGGATATTCTTTGCAACATCCACAGGCGCTTTTGTTTGTCCTGGTGCGGATTTCAGCGACGCAGTGTCCTGAGTGTCAGATTCGTTTGGGTTGCATCCAGTCAACATGCTTGCCAGCAAGCACACCAGTAAAGTGGAGGCGGATCGAGGCAAGGGCAGGGCAGAAGAACTCATCGAACGGAAAGTATGCATGGAATGACAGGCGAAAGGTCTGATTGAAGCGAAGTTGCGAAGCATGAAAGACGTTTTCTCATAATCAGGCTACAGACATCACTCATCACAGCTAAGGATAAGTGATGCCGGGGCATTATATTTTTCAGACCCTTGCCAAGTCTTTATTAATTGAACCGGACAGGAATTCTTCACACATGTTCAGTATCAGGGAAGTTTGACCTCACACTCGGCTGGATAGTTGATCCCAGAGCGACCCTTTTGACATACGTCGCTCGTACCCGTTCCCCCGTAATTGAAATTGGATGATGAAAATCCAGCACCTGTCAGTAACGTATCATTTTCCGATCCACCATAAATCAGATTAGTACCGCCTTCACCGATGATAGTGTCGTTTCCGGCCTCTCCAAGGATGATATCATTATCGCTGCTTCCCAGAATGAGATCATTACCGCCCCCGCCACAAACAATCATCATATTGCCTGAACTACTGCTGGCGGGTGTAATCCTATCTGGGCCACCCAGCCCCCGAATTACGCAGGTACCTTGATCGAGATCACTGTTTACGGGATTCGTGCATCCAGAAAATGAAGCCCCGGCAACAATAATGTCACCAGTAGCCTTCTTCCCAACGCAAGCGCCATCTACGCCGTTGACCTTGCAGCCTGCCGTGGACTCCGGATAACCGAAGCAGGCGGCCTGGGCCGATGAATTAATACCCGCCAAACCGGCCATAACCAGCAAGGGCGGAAGTATGCCGCGAATAGTAAGATTTTTTATATTTCTCAGGGTGTAGTACATGGTAATCGCTCCGTTAAATATTAGGGTAACTGATCGTTCACTCACTAATCTCTTCGATGGATAAGGAATACAACCTCGTTTTTCTGAGTTATTGAACAAACGATGTGTCAAGTATATATATTAACCTGGCCAGGCGTAAGGATTACTTTCTCAAGGCGTTTAAAAACCAACAAAGCAAAGTCGGTAACCTTGGGTTTTAATATGACGACAAATTGATCGTTACCGGCTTTTTTTTGTTTTTTCTTTTTTTATATTTTTTAAGGACGTTGAAGCCCTTGCCAGATGAGGCTTGTAGAGCCTATATAACGACAGATTGATCTTGATATGACGACAAATTGATCGTTTAACAACGACAGATTGATCGTTACAGGTGGACAGATTGATCTCATATGACGACAAATTGATCGTATACAACGACACGTTCTTTTTTCTGTCGTTGTATTAGCTGTTGATGGAGTGTATAGTTAGACATCATTCTTATCATGTCGTCATATTATTTTGGACAACAATCCTACCCATCTAACTGTTGTTAAATCCAACAAGGTTGTAGAAGCCAGTTACATGCTTTCACTGGCTGAGCAACGGGTTTTGTTGGCTTGCATTGCGCAGATTGATTCAACGGCAGTATTAACGGAGGAATATCGTTTTGAAGTAACCGCTTTCGGTGTTGCTGATTTAGCGGGCTTGGAAAACCTTTCTAATACCTACCGGGACCTTAAAAAAGCCTCTGAAAAGCTGTATGAGCGTAGTGTTATTATCGATGATCCAGATCCTGATAATCCAAAAATAACCCAGCGTAAAACACGATGGATCAGTAGTATCGATTATGTACCTGGGGAGGGGAAAGTGGTTTTGAGATTTGCTCTTGGCATTATTCCATATTTATCCCAGTTGTCTCGTGAATTTACTAAGTACAAGTTAAAACACGTTGCCAAGTTTGAAAGCGTGTATTCTATCCGCTTATATGAGCTGTTAGTGCAATGGAATTCATCAGGTGAGAGGGAAATTGAAGTTGAGTGGCTAAAAAATCAGTTCCAAGTAGGGGAAAAATATAGCCGCTTGGTGGATTTGAAAAAACGGGTAATTGATCCGGCTGTGGAAGAAATTAATCAGCATTCCAACTTATGGGTGAAATACGGTCAGCGAAAATCAGGTAAAACAATAACGCATTTTCAGTTTCAATTTGGCCTGAAAGATAAGCCACAGCCTTTGGAAAGAAAACAGCTTACAGAGGAAGAAATCAACCGGCAGGCCAAGCCAGGCGAGACGAAGGCGGCTGTGATTGCCCGTTTGATGGGTACTTCGATAGCGGACTTTGCCAAACCCGGCGAAACATTCGATCAGGCGATGGCGAGAAAAAAGGGCTTGAATGACCTCAAGGCCATTTTGAAATAATTGAATGAAAAATCACCCGACCAGGCATGTGCCTGATCGGGTGAAAATATAATCTGAATTATATTGGGTAAGGCTTAATTTTTACCCGTTAATCATCATTTTCGCTGGCATCGTCGAGTCCGTCATTATCTTCATCGGTATCGGTACTATCATCAACGCCGTCATCATCACTATCAGTATCATCGTCGTTACTGATGCCGTCATTATCGTCGTCAGTATCAACATCATCACTGGAGCCATCATTATCGGCATCGTTGTCGGCATCATCTGAAATGCCATCATTATCGCTGTCATTGGGATTGTTTTCGTCCTTACTATCAACGAGACCATCGTTATCATCATCGGCATCGCCGCTATCGCTAACACCATCATTGTCATCATCACGATCATTTCGATCAACAACGCCATCGTTGTCGTCATCCTGATCATTTATATCCAGAACGCCGTCATTGTCATCGTCCGTGTCACTGGCATCTAAAATTCCATCCTCGTCATCGTCATATTCATCCCGGTCGTTAATATCTGCAATTTTGTCATTATCGTCATCGGGATCTGACGTATCCAGGATGCCGTCATTGTCGTCATCGGTGTCAACATCATCGACTTTTCCGTCGTTATCGTCATCATTATGAGCTTCGTCGTTCTTATCGAGGACGCCATCGTTATCATCGTCCTTATCGGTTTGATCAGGAATGCCGTCATTGTCGTCATCGCTGTCGTTTTTGTCCGCAACGCCGTCATTGTCATCATCTGCGTCGCTTTTGTCCGGAGTACCGTCATTATCGTCATCGGTGTCGCTTTTGTCCGGAGTACCGTCATTGTCATCATCGGTGCCATCCAGCTTTTCGGTTATGTCCGACCGTTTGTCGTTGTCATCATCAATATCGGCACTGTTCAGGATCTTATCATTGTCCAGATCGGGGTCCTTGGCATCGGGAGTACCGTCGTTATCATCATCAGTGTCGTCATTATCGCTGGTATCCGGGATGCCGTCATGATCATCGTCGGTATCGCTGGTATCCAGGATGTGGTCATTATCGTCATCAGTGTCGCTTTTGTCCGGAGTACCGTCATTGTCGGCATCATCGTCTCGCCGGTCATCGCTGTCCTTGATACCATCATTGTCGTCATCGGTGTCGTTTTTATCCAGAATACCGTCATTGTCGTCATCGAAGTCGTTTTTATCCAGAATGCCGTCATTGTCATCATCGAAGTCAGCTGCGTTCAGGATGCCGTCGTTGTCGCTGTCTTTGTCGATGTTGTTGCTGGCCGCGAACGCCTGGCCGCTTAAACCTGGCAGCCATGAAACAGAAGGTACCATTGTTGGCGCTGTAAGCAGGGCAATGGCGGCCGTTAGTGTTAAAAGTTTAGGGTGGTGCATAATTGAATCCTTTGTGTTGTAAAAATAAAACGTAAGGTGTGTTGTCAATCCGTTGTTAATTATCCGCCCCCAGCTTGGCTAAACGGTTTAGTGGCATGGGGGTATTGCGATTATAGTCAATATTCACCCCCCATTAACGGGGCAATACAGGTGCTTTCCATATTTAACGCGACAATATAATTATATGCTTATTCTAGCCAAATAACGTGAAAAATCAGTTGTTCTTATCGGCATAGATATTATCTACGAGCTTTTTAAACCAGGTTGGCCGAAAAATAACCACAAACAATCCGATCATACTGGTAATCGGAATGGGCCCAATACTAAAAATCATGAAGATAATAAAGACTATCGCGCATTTGATTCTTGCCCAGCTAGAAACGGTATTCATTGTGATTGATCCATATCCGCCTCAAATATCCGCCACCAGCTTGCTCAAGCGCTCCTGCCCGGCATGGGTGTAAATCTGCGTGGTGGCAATGCTTTCATGGCCGAGTAGGGCCTGAATGTCCACCAGTTGCACGTCTTTTTCCAGCAAGCGCGTGGCGTAAGTGTGCCGGAGCTTGTGCGGCGTGACTTTCTTATCAATGCCGGCCTTGGCGATCAGCTTCTTTAAATAAGCGCGGGTGGCATGAGCGCCGGGCGGTTTGCCGCCGGGTTTCTTGGCGAACACATAATCCTCCTGAGTCTTGCCAGCCAGCGATAACGCCAGTACCCGGCCAAACGCTTCCGGCAGCGGCACCTGCCGTTCCTTGTTGCCCTTCCCTATTACCCGGACATGTTTGGCGACGCCATCGACGACCCGGATATGCTGCACTTTCAGACCCAAGGCTTCGCTGATCCGCAGCCCGGACTTCTGGATCAGCTCAAACAGCAGTTCGTAGCGCTGGCGCACCGCCATCGAAAAATCGCGGCTGCGGCCGAAGACATTATCGGGGATATCGTCATAGTTGCGGGTAGCTTTTTGCAGCGCGGCCTGCTCTTCGGTTTCCAGCCACACCGGAATTCTGCGGGGACGCTTGGGTTTTTCGATCTGGTAGATGGGGTCGTCGGTGACCTTGTTGTTGCGCCTGGCCCATTTATAAAAGGTGGCCAGACAGGAAATCTTGCGCGCGATGGTATGCGCCCCGACCGTTTCCTTGGACAGGTAGGCAACGAAGTTTTCCACATCGGAGGGCTTGGCGGTCGTCCAGGTTAACCTGGCCAGTGTCAGCCAGTCATGCCAGCGCTTCAAATCGGATGCATAGCCATAGCAGGTGGTATCACTATAGCCCTTGGTGAATTTTAAAAAGCCGAGAAAATCTTTTTTAACTGCGTCGAAGTCACTTGCAGTGGATTCGGTCATCGTTGCTCCATCCCGCGTTTATAAATCTGGTTGAAGTTTTTCCGGGCATCGTTCCGGTCTATTAGTTACTTAAATGAATATTTAAGATGATTTTATTTTAAGCGCTAAAACGTAACTTACAAGAAATTATGCAAAAAACCGCCTATTAAGGACTGCAAAAATACACAGATAAGCGATGTAATACGATTAAAATTACTTAAACTATTTTTTAAGTAAAAATCAACAACAATGACAATCATTTAATTGTCGACTACACTTGCAAAAATGACTTCTGAAGGTTATCCACAGATTTTCTGTGGATAACCCTGTCTTTAATTCGTCACATTTCCCTCTAACCCCGCTTCCCCTCTGAAGTTAAGTTAAATTGACTAAAAATTGGTCAGTTATTTTTCAGCAAAACTTCCCGACACTGAAGCCATGGTTTTAAGCAAGCTTGAAAACAGCTGACTTGTTAACTATGCTCACTTGGATAATAACTGCTGTAGATCCAATATGACGCAGGCTGCACTGACCATAAAAGGAAAAGCCATGACGCTGAAGAACCTTGTAGTCCTCGTCTCCGTAATACTCGCTGCCTGTTCAAAAACGCCGGATGGAAGCGAATTTATAGGCAAGTGGCAAAATGACAACGAGGTCTTTGGATCAACCATTATTGAAATCGCAAAGAACGAAAATTTGTTTTTATTCATGGTAGGAAAAATAAAGTACCCTGCGATTCTTACTAAAGACAACACGCTGCAAATTTCATGTCCAGGCCATAACAGAGTCATAACATACGTAAAAAGCTCAAATACGATCATAGATAATGGCGTAGAGTTCAACCGTATCAAATGGTAGACCGACTGACTCATCATCCATGGTGCTTGTAAACAA
>JBAZLW010000118.1:0-7575 GCA_041650095.1 Hydrogenophilaceae bacterium
TATGAAGCGGCCGGCATCGAGCGCAAGCGGGTGTTGATCAAGATCGCCTCGACCTGGGAAGGCATCCGGGCCGGGGAGATCCTGGAACGCGAGGGCATCCACTGCAACCTGACCCTGCTGTTCGGCTTCGGCCAGGCGGTGGCCTGCGCCGAGGCCGGCGTCACCCTGATATCGCCCTTCGTCGGCCGCATCTTCGACTGGAGCAAGGCCCATGGCGGTTCCCCGACCCCGGCCCCGGAAGACGATCCCGGCGTGCGCTCGGTGCAGGCGATCTACCGCTACTTCAAGGAACACGGCTACACCACCACGGTGATGGGGGCCTCATTCCGCAACAAGGGGGAAATCCTCGCCCTGGCCGGCTGCGACCGCCTGACCATCAGCCCGGCCCTGATGGACGAACTGGCGGCCAGCGACGAACCGGTGCAACGCCGTTTGGCCTACGACGGACCCACCCTGCCCCGCCCCGAGGCGATGACCGAGGCACGCTTCCGCTGGGACCTGAACGAGGACGCCATGGCCACGGAAAAACTGGCCGAAGGCATCCGCAGCTTCACGGCCGACCAGATCAAGCTGGAAAAGACCCTGGCCGAAAGGCTGTAAACCCCCGCCCTCTCCCCCGCTGGGGAGGGGATGCCGCTCATGATTACCTTGCTCAGACACGTTCTTCTGGTCGTCTGGCTGACGCTTCCGATCAGCGCGCCGGCGGCGCCCTATGCCTGGACTCAGACCGCAGCCGACGGCCAGACCGAGGTGCAGCTCTGGCTGTTCTGGTCGTTGCGCTGCCCGCACTGCCTGGACGCGCGCCCCGAGATCCTCGCCATGGCCGCCCAGCACCCCTGGCTACGGCTGCACGACCTGGAACTGAGCCAGCACCCGGACAATGTCGAGCGCTATGTCAGCATGGCCGCCATGCTGGGCCAGGAAGCGCGCTCGGTGCCGGCCTTCATCTATTGCGGCCGTATGGAGGTGGGCTGGGACCAGGCCGAGACCAGCGGCGCGGACCTATTGCGGGCGCTGGAGGCTTGCCGATCCGGAAGTCCGGAGGTTGCGACTACGGAGGCGCCCTTGCGTCTACCCTGGCTGGGCGCGATCGACCCCGACGTCTTCTCCCTGCCGGTCCTGACCGTGCTCATCGCCGGCCTGGACGCCTTCAATCCCTGCGCCTTCTTCGTCCTGCTATTCCTGCTCTCGCTCCTGGTCCATCAGCACGACCGTCGACGCATGCTGGTCATCGGCGGGGTGTTCGTGCTGTTCTCCGGCCTGATGTACTTCGCCTTCATGGCCGCCTGGCTGGGCCTGTTCCGGGTCATGGGCAGCCTGCCCTGGATCACGGTGGCGGCGGGCGGCCTGGCCCTGTTCATCGGCCTGGTCAACGTGAAGGATTTCTTCGCCTTCAAACGGGGCCTCACCCTGTCCATCCCGGAGGCGCGCAAAGCCGACATCTTCTCGCGCGGCCGCCGCATCCTCGCCGCCGGCAGCCTGCCGGGCATGCTCGCCGCCACCGTGCTCCTGGCCGTCGCGGCGAATTTCTACGAACTGCTGTGCACCGCCGGCTTGCCCATGGTCTACACCCGCCTGCTCACCCTGCACACGCGAGACCCGGCCAACTACTACCTATACCTGGTGCTGTACAACCTGATCTACATCCTGCCAATGATGCTGATCGTGCTCGCCTTCGTGCGCACCATGGGCGCGCGCAGGCTGACGGAGCGGGAAGGCCGCCTGCTCAAGCTGCTGTCCGGACTGATGATGCTGGGCCTTGGGTTACTGCTACTGATCGCGCCGGAGCGATTGAACAACCTGCTGGTCGCCTTCGCCCTGATCGCCGGGGCAGGCGGCCTGACCTGGCTGGCGGCGAAGCGGTCCGGAGGCTAACTCGACCGTGCCAAACCGAGCAGGGCCTTTTTCAGGCTGACCTGGATCGGGTCTTCGCCCAGCCAGATCCTGAGGATGGCCTGGTTGAAACGCGCCCCGGGTATCCGGCCGAAGTCGCGCTCGCCGACGTGCATCTGGGTGCCCTGCCCGGGCAGGTAATCGAACAGTATGACCGTGCCGGCAGGCAATGCGTGGACCTGGCGCAGGTGGCCGAGGAAATGCTCCACGTCGGCATCGATCGCGGCCATCTCGGCCGGGCTGTTGTTGGCGATCAGGCCGTTCTTCAGTGTCTCCAGGTTCTGCTCGGTGCTCACCCCGCGCAGCAGGGTGATCTGCATCCGCCTCGGCTGGTCCTGCGCCAGGATGTCGCCGGCGCTGTGTGCCTTTTCCGGCAGGTACAGGGCCGCCACGTAGATATGGAAGCCCCATATCGTGCGCAGTCCGGCGCCGTTAAGCTGCAGGTCATGCCCGGCCAGATGGGCATACTCCGCAACCGGCAAGCCATCCACGGCAACCTGTCCCAATGCGGGGGCAGCGAGCAACAGACAGGCGCATGCCGGCAAACATGCCCGGCGCAGCCATTTTGATCCTGCCATCCGGTTCAACATCGGCGACCAGCCCATCCTGCCGGCAGCTAAGGCAGGGCGCGAGCGCTTCGCGAGCCCGGATCGACTTCGTAGCGCCGGCCGGTTTCGGTGACGATCTCCAACTTGCCATCAGGAGCCGCAGTCAGGCTCTTGATATGGTCCTCCTGGACGTCGGTCTCGAGCCGGGAGTCGATCGGCCGGACATAAACATTGAGCGTCCAGAGTCGAACACCTGTGCTCGCATCGTAGGCCCCGAGCACGCCGGGCGCATGCTCCGGGCCGGGCGTGGCCGTCTGGACGGTCGGTTCGTAGCGCACGCTACCAATCGTCACCGGAGCCACGTGGGGTGCCCGAGGGCGACTAGACATCAAACCTGACATGGGCTTCTCCTTTATTGTGGGAGTCGGCGCGGGCGGGCTGTCCGCCTCGCACGCCGAGGCAGTGATCATCACCAAGGTGCTCAGTGCGAAGATCCCGCGATATGTGCCTGGGATCATTTGAGAACGCTGTTCCGAATGCCCACGTCCACGGCGCCCGCGCAGTCGGCGGCGAAAAACGCCCAGCTTTCCGCATTGGTGAGGCACGTGGCAGTGCTGAAGTTGTTTCTTTCCGGCTTCATCCCCAACGAGTTGTGGGCATAACGCACATCGTCCGTAGCGAGTTCCACATGGGTCATCTCGTGAACCAGGATACGAGTCCAGTTCTTCTTGCCCGACAGCACGTTCTGGTCCGCGAAGAAGGCACTTTCGATGTAGATGACCCGGATACCATCGGTTGCGGCGGAACCTGGCGCTGCGGCTGCTTCGGACAGCCAAATGGTATTTGTGGTATCGCCACGAATGGCCGGGACGTCGGTCAGGATCACATGGCCTTTCGTCATGGCGCCCGCAAGCTTCTTGAAACCGGTGTTCAGCTTGGAGGCGATGGCGGCAAGCTCGGCCTCGCCCTGATTGTCCTCGTCGGCGAACCAGCGTTTGATGATCTCGATCCCTTTGCCTTTGCCTTTGAGGCAGGCGCCGGCCACCACCATGGCCTTCTGACACCAGGCGCCGCCCTCCTGCGTCGCCTTGGCCAGGTTCTTCTTCGCATCGCTGCTGAACTGCTCGGCCAGATCGCTCAAACTGTCCTTGACGGTGAGGATATTCTTGTTGGCATAGGCATCTGCAGGCCATTCGCGCAACGCGGCGGGGGTGGACACGATCCATACCAGGTGCGAGCCCCAACTGGTCAGGCTGTAGGTATGGCGCAGAAGCTTCAGAGCGCCCAGTTTCTTGGCCGTCGCATCGTCTACGACCGCGCCGTTGGCGCCCCACGTGCCCGCGCCCACGATGAAGCCATCGCACTCCTTGCCGCTCTTGCTGTCGGATTTGATCCGCTTGCGCAGGTCGTCGAGACTGTTGCTCTTGCTCTTTGCCAGGCCATCCGGCTGAACCAGGCCACGCAGCCCCTTGATGACCCCATCCCATCCTTTCTCGCTGGAGAAAGTCGTTGCAGCCAGGCTGGTTCTCGTATCGGTATAAGCATTTGAGAAAAGCTTCACCAGGCACCTCCTCATAAGTAGTTGTCACGGCGAGACTCATATCGGCAAGCCGACATCGAACTGTTTCAGGCCCGAGTTCTTACACTAGCGTATCAGAGGGAAAATTACAGCACCAGCCAGTACCTTGTAGCAGGCCTATGACAGTCCCATCCAGGCCAGCACAAGCAACTCCGGCGCCATGGCAGATCGCGGCGTGGTTTTTCAGCTCCCGGGGTTTCCTCTATCATCGCCATTTCCGCGCGCCAGGCGCTTTCCGAACAATTCAGCCCGAGGTATCACCCCATGCAGTCCGGCCCCAGAGAGATCGTCACTCCGTTCCGCCCGATTCCGCTCGACGTGCCGGAGGGCATGAAGCCGAACGAGTTCTTCAACAGCACCGAGAACCTCAACGACCTGGTCCACAACAACGGCCTGCTGCAGACTCCGGAAGGCCTGCTGCTGTACCGCAAGGCGCTCGGCCACAGCAACGAATTCGACACCTCGATCATCTACAACACCTCGCAAGGTATCCTCGATCCGCTCGGCCGGCCGGTGCGCCGCACCCAGGTGCCGGAATCGGTGAAGCACGTTTGGAACCGGATGAACCAGGTGATCATCGAGTACATGCTGGAACAGTACCCCGACCCGGAGCGCCATCTGGTCCTGGCCGGCGAGGCCAGCCTGGACGCCACCTGGTCGCTGACCTCGCCCGGGGTGCCCTCGATCCGCATGCTGCACAACCACTTCATCGTATTCGACAAGGACCAACTCGCCGACGCCCCGCTCGCCGACACCAGCAACCCGAACCTGACCGATGGTGGTCAGCATTCCCTGTTCCAGGCCCATATGCGCGAGGTCTACCGAGCCTTCTTCGACGAACTCGACTTGGAGATACTGCGCCCCTGCCAGGCCGGCTCCTGCAAGATCGCCCTCACCGGCTACCCGCAGGGCCTGCCCAGCTGGGAGGTCACCGGCGGCGCCGCGGCGCTCAAGGAAGTGCGCTTCTGGAAGGAATACGACACAATCCTGAAGGGCTTCATCGACTTCTACCGCACCTTCTTCGGCCAGGTCTCCACGCGCAACTCGCCGATGCCGCGCGACGTCAACTTCCCCGAACTGGTCGAGGCCAAGCTGCTGTTCAACAACGACCTGCTCAAGGCCGCCAAGATGGTGCGCGACCGCTGCATCCACGACGCCAAGTACGCCAACGCGATCCGCTGGCAACCGGCCTTCAAGCAGTTGGTCTACCGTAACGACAAGGGCCAGTTGATCGTCACCATCAGCCAGAACTCAATCGGCAACGCCATCACAGAACTGCTCGGCGTGGTGGTCAAGCGCACCCCGGACGCCGATGCCTATGGCGCCGCCGAACCGGCCCTGATCAAGAAGCTGCTCGAGGTGCGCCGGCGCCTGGTCGAGGCCGATCTCGGCACCGGTATCGCGACGCCCTACTGGGACGCAAACTAGGGCATGCCGTTGCCCCCACATTTGGAAAGACTGCTCGACCCCGCGGCTTATCAGCATCCGGCCGCGTCGGTGCGCCTGATCGAGACCCACATCTCATGGGTGTTCATCGCCGGCGACTATGCCTACAAGATCAAGAAACCGGTCGACTTCGGCTTTCTCGATTTCTCGACGCTTGCGAAACGGCGTTTCTGCTGCAACGAGGAGATCCGCCTGAACCGTCGCCTGGCACCCGACATCTATCTCGACGTCGTACCGGTGACCGACGCCGGCATCGACGATACCGGTGATGTACACGAATGGGCGGTGCGCATGCGCGCCTTTCCCTCCGACACCACCCTGGACCGCGAGGCAGCCGTCACCCCCGGGCAGATCGACGCCATCGCCGACCGGGTGGCGCGCTTCCACAGCGAGATCGAGCACGCACCGGCGTCCACCGAATATGGCTCGCCCGAGGCGGCGATGTATCCGGTACGGGAGAATTTTCGCCAGACCCGGGGCATGGCTGGCCTGCCCGAGGCCGGACTGGACCGACTCGAGGACTGGAGCGAAGCTGAATACCTGCGCCTGCACGACCACTTCGCCACGCGCAAGGCGAACGGCTGCATCCGCGAATGCCATGGCGACCTGCACCTGGGCAACATCGCCTGGGTGAACGACGCCCCATTGATCTTCGACTGCATCGAATTCAACCCCAACCTGCGCTTTGTCGACGTCATCAGTGAGGTCGCCTTTCTGTGCATGGATCTGATCGCCCGCGGCATGGAAGCATTGGCTTGGCGCTTCCTCAACCGCTACCTGGAACACACCGGCGACTACGCCGGTCTGGCCGCCTTGCGCTTCTATCTGGTCTACCGCGCCATGGTGCGGGCCAAGGTTGCCGGACTGCGTGCCGGCCAGGGCGACCAGGCCGCGCAGGCGGAGTCGCTGCGTTACCTCGATCTGGCCGAACGGCTATCCCGGCCGGGACAAACTGCCCTGCTGCTGATGCATGGTTATTCCGGCTCGGGCAAGACCTGGTTGTCTCAGCAGTTGCTGGAGGGCCTGGGAGCCATCCGGGTTCGTTCCGATGTCGAACGCAAACGCCTGCATGAGCTGCATGCCTTGGCTGACAGCAAGGAGACGGCGGGCGACATCTACACCCCGGAGGCCACCCGGCGCACCTTCGAAACCCTGAAGACCCAAGCTGCTCGACTGCTGGCCGAGGGCTACATCGTCATCGTCGATGCCACCTTCCTCGGCCGCAATCTGCGCACCACCTTCATCGAACTGGCTGAATCCAGCCGGGTCGACTGGCAGCTCGTTTCACTGCCCACCGACGTCGAGTTGCTGCGCCAGCGGATCAGCCATCGCCTGAACCGCGCAGACGACGCCTCCGAGGCCGATCTCGACGTACTGGAAAGCCAACTGGCCCATAGCGACCCATTGTCGGGGGACGAACTGGCGCACCAGGTTAGCGTCGCAGTAGACGACGACGGGTCGGCTGCCGTCACGGCCTTGCGCACCAGACTGGGCCTGTAAACATCGGCAGAGAACAATCCGCAACAATCACTCAATAATTTTCCCGTCATGGCATTTTCCAGTAGCGCCGAGCATCAGAATTCAATAATATGAGAACCATTCTCGTTACTGAATGACGACCATGACCCTGAACCAGTTGCATCCCAACGCCACCGGCGTGATCGAGGCCATTCACGCCGGCCAGGATTTACGCCGTCGCCTCTGTGGCCTGGGCCTGCGTCTGGGCATCCGGGTCCGGGTCATTCGTCAATCACCCATGAACGGCCCGCTCCAGGTCCGCATCGGCCATACCGATCTGATCCTGCGTCGTACCGACGCGGCCAACATCGAGATCAGCCCGGCATGAAGCGGGTGGCCGTGTTGGGCATGCCCAACACGGGCAAGTCCACCCTGTTCAACCGACTGACCGGCGCCGGCGCCCATGTCGGCAACTGGCCCGGCGTCACGGTCGACCTGCTGTCGGCCAAGATCCTGCTCGGCGACGCCATGGTCGAGGTGGTCGACCTGCCCGGCATCTACAATCTGCACGGCTTCTCCGAAGACGAACAGGTCGTCCGCCGCTTCCTGGAGACCCAGCCGGTCAACCTGCTGCTGGTGGTCCTCAATTCC
>JBAZLW010000119.1:0-7515 GCA_041650095.1 Hydrogenophilaceae bacterium
AGCCGATCGGCGGCGTCCACGGGGCGAGCGCGAGGGGCAGCATGGTCTGCGGGTTGCTGAGCAGATCGAGCGCCAGGTTGGCGAAGCCAAAGGCGAGAAGGACTTTCCAGGAAATTGCGCGCATGGGTGGATTGTCGTTCAACAGGCCGGGGCAAGGCCACCGGGATGGCCGGGAATGAAAAAAGGCGCCGGAGGGCGCCTTTTTTCCAACTGTGTGCTCCGCTTACTTTTTCTTGCCGGGCTTCTTGGCAGCCACTTTGTCCTTGAATGCCTTGCCAGCCTTGAAGGCGGGGACAGTGGTGGCGGCGATCTTGATCGCTTCGCCGGTCTTGGGGTTCTTGCCGTTGCGGGCGGCGCGCTTGCGGGATTCGAAGGTACCGAAGCCGATCACGGAAACGGAATCGCCCTTGGCGACGGTCTCGGTGACGGTGGCTAGCACGGCATCGACGGCCTTGGCGGCGGCGGCTTTGGTCAGTTCGGTTTTCTGGGCTACGGCTTCGACAAGTTCTGCTTTGTTCATTGATGTCTCCTGAGGGGGGCTGAAAAGCGCATTCATCATAGCAACACGCCCATGGACTACCAACTCCTGAAACCAAGATTTTTGCCCTATTTTTTGCTTTACCGTGTCATTTCGGCACTTTTTTCGCCCGACCGGGTCGCGACGCCCTTCAGGCAAGGGTCTCGAAGGGGGCTTGCAAGCCCATTCGAGACGGTAGAATGCACCCTCTAGATGGCCTGGATCGGCAATGCCAATTTCCGTATTGAAGCTGCTGTCCGCAGACGAGTTCCGCTCGGGGGAGGAGATCTCCCAACGCCTCGGCCTGTCCAGGGCCAGCGTGCACAACCTGGTCGAACGGGCGCGCGAGCTCGGCGTCGAGGTCCATGCCGTGCGCGGCAAGGGCTATCGCCTGGCCGAGCCCTGCAGCTGGCTGGCGGGCGAACGGCTGGCGGCGGCGTCGCAAGGCGGCTTCAACGTGCTGCTGCATCAGGAGGTCGACTCCACCAACAGCCTGTTGCTCGGCCTGGCCCAGCAGGGCCAGGGCCACAAGAGCGTGCTGGCGGCGGAATGGCAATCGGGCGGGCGGGGGCGGCGCGGGCGCTCCTGGTTCTCCTCTCTGGGCGGCGGTCTCACCTTTTCCCTGCTTTGGCGCTTCAACCGGCCGTTGACGGCCTTGTCCGGCCTCAGCCTGGCCATCGGCGTGGCGCTCGCGCGCGGCCTGCGCGCCTTGGGCCTGGTCGAGGTCAGGGTGAAATGGCCCAACGACATCCTGATCGATGGCCGCAAGCTGGCCGGGATCCTGATCGAAACCCATGGCGACATGCTGAGCGCCGCCACGGCGGTGATCGGCATCGGCATCAACGTGAAACCACGCCCCCTCACCCCCAGCCCCTCCCCCTCGAGGGGGCCAGCCCTCAGGGCGCAGGACGCAACGGAGTTGCGGTCCCGAGCGGAGCGAGGGATGGGCCGCAGGCCCACAGAGGGGGACGCGGCAGCGCGGGAGAGGGTGGCGGCGGGCGGCTTGACGTTTCACGATCCATTGAGGCTTGCGACCATGCCCCATGACTATGTCGCCGTCGCCATCGAGGAGGTCCTGGGCCGGCAACTCGACCGCAACGAGCTGCTGCTGCGTCTGCTCGCGGAACTGGATGACGTGCTGAAGGCCTTCGACCTTTACGGTTTCGCGCCCTTCCGGGACGAATGGCAGCAACTGCATGTCTGGCAGGACAAGCCGGTCCGGGTGCTCGGCGGCGGTTCGGCACCGATCGAGGGCATTGCGCTCGGCGTCGACGAGGCCGGCGTCCTGCAGGTGGCGACCGCCGACGGCGTACGTGCCATCCATTCCGGCGAAGTCAGCCTGCGTGCAGGAGGGACGGGATGATCCTGCTGCTCGATATTGGCAACACCCGGATCAAGTGGGGCTGCCGGGAGCGCGGCGAGTGGCGCGGCCAGGGCGCCCTGGCGATCGACCGGATCGAGGGCCTGGTCGCGGTCATCGCCGAATTCAGCCCGGTCTGGGCGGGCGTCTGCTGCGTCGCCGGCGAGGCCGCCCGGGCCGGTGTCGAAGGCCTGTTGGCCGGTTTGCCCAGCCACTGGCTGCGCGCGGCCGGTGCGGGTCACGGCATCGTCAATCACTATCACCCGCCAGAGTCCTTGGGCGCCGATCGTTATGCCGGCCTGATCGCCTGCCGGCGGCGCGGCCATGCGCCCTGCGTGGTGGCCAGCGCAGGCACCGCACTGACGGTGGATGCTCTCGCTGGCGATGGTGAGTTCCTCGGCGGTATGATCCTGCCGGGGGCTGCCCTGATGCGGCGGGTGCTGGCCGAAGGCACGGCGGCGGTGCCGGCCTTGACGGGCGCCTGGCAGGCCTTTCCGCGTTCGACCGGCGATGCGGTGGCCACCGGTATCCTGACCGCGCTGGCCGGCACCGTCGAGGCCATGCGGACACGGCTCGTCGATAAACTGGATCGGGAGGTGCCAGTAGTGTTGACGGGCGGCGATGCCGAGGGTCTGGCCGGGTACTTGCCCGGTCCGGTGACGATCGAGAATAACCTGGTATTGGAGGGACTGCTTTGGCTGGCACGGGATCTGGGCGTATCGGACGCGTAACCTATTACCTGCTGATGCTCAATTTACTGGTCATGGCCATCGGGATCGGGGTGCAGTATCTGGTCGCGGGCCTCACACCGGCATTGCATGAATTCAATCCCGGCAAGATCCGCTTCTGGTCGCAGCCGGAGACCTATAAACCCGGTCCGCCTGCGAAGCCGGACAATCAGGCCGCCAACCCGGCAGCTCAGACCAGTGTGTGTCTGGAAATCACCGGGTTGAGCCAGGCGCGTTACCAGGACATGCGTGCGCTCCTGAAATCGGCCGGACTCGATGGCGGCCTATGCACCTATCAGTTCGACAAGGGCCTCAGCTGGTGGGTGTTCTGGCCGCCCGAGTACGAAGCGGCCCAGCGCGACAAGGTGAT
Source organism: Hydrogenophilaceae bacterium (assembly GCA_041650095.1). Taxonomy (GTDB): domain Bacteria; phylum Pseudomonadota; class Gammaproteobacteria; order Burkholderiales; family Thiobacillaceae; genus Parasulfuritortus. The sequence goes on from JBAZLW010000119.1 coordinate 2,976, forward strand.
CAAGGCGATCCAGGCGGCGGGCATCAAGGATGTCCAGCCGATTGCCCAGGGTGCCATGGCGCAGGCTTATTCGCTCGGGGTGTTCGTCGGCGAGGCGCAGGCCCATCGGTTTCGCGACGAACTGCGCGGCAAGGGCCTGGACAAGGTGGATTTCGGCCCCCGTCCCAACCTGAAGTCGGGTCGGCTGGGCTGCCAGTCGGATGACGTCGTCAAACTGGCTGGCTTGACGGCGAATCTGCCGACTTGGGCGACCAAGGTGGCGCCGCCACGGTGTGGCTTGGCCGGCGGGCCGGAAACGGAAAGTGGCGCGGAGCCGAATTAAACCGCCACTGCGCTGAAACCGACCCGGATCCAGGACTCGCTCGATTCTTCGGCCGAGTTGAGCCGGATCACGCGGTTGTCCGCCCTCGGCTGGCGCAATATGTATTTGCGGTCGCGGGCGTAGCTTGCGCCGTCGACGATCAGTTGCTCGTTGCCGTCGTCATTGGTCAGCAGGAGGGCATGACTGCGACCGTCGATGGTGGGGTGGTCCAGTTCGTCGACGACATAGCCGAGAGAGGTCTCGGGGTCGACCGGTTTCAGGGCCACCGGCTGGATGCCGCCGCTCAACAGCCGGACGCCGACCAGCCGGTTGTTGGTGTGCTGTCGGGCCAGCCGGCTGACGACGCCGATCTGCCAGCGATCTTCCTCAAGGGGGCGGATGGCGACCAACTTACCGACCTTCACCCACTCGCTGTCTTGTTGGCCGATCACGAAACTGATGCCGTTGCCGCTGGCGTCCCGCTGTTCCCACAAATCCTGCAATTTTCGTTGACTGGACTCGCGTGTGTGCTCGAGCACCCTTTCCTTGGTCCGCTCGGTGACGAACCCGTACAGCTTGATGTCGAGCATGGCCTCGGGGCTCAACTGGCCCTGGCTGCCACCCTCGTGTTCCGTCTTGGATAGCTCGCCACAGATGACAGCCAGACCATGGATAACCCGCCATTGGCCCGATTGCGGAGAGCGTGGGCTGACCCGCCGTTCGCTCTGGTCGATGGGCGACCATTCCGCCTCGACCTGGTCCAGCAGGTTGTAGCCTTCGGGCAGGCGAAAGTCCTCGGTCAGGCCCAGGGTGGCGGGCGAGTCGCCCTGGGTCAGCGCCGCGCGGACTTCCTTGATGCGTGACAACAAGCTGTGGGTGGAAATGAAGCGCAGGTTGGGCTCGGCCATCTGTTCGCTACAACGTTTCGCTCCCTGGCCCTTGCCGGTGTCGACGTAGAAGGTGTGGTGCTTGGGGCTGTACAGGGTGTCGATCCTGATGTGGCTGGACCAGTTGTCCAGCCATCGATCAACCATTTCGATATCCCTCGGCACCAGGTTGCCGCTGCCGAAGGGTGACAGCAACAGGGCCTGGCCGTACTCCTCGGCCGGTGAGTGTGGCCGGCTGTCGCCGCGATAAACCGGCACCGGCGAGTTGGCGAAGTTGTCGAACTCGGCGACGCGATAGATATTGTGCATCCTGAGCCACAGCTTCTCGTCCATGATCTCGTAGCGGAAATAGCGCCACTTGATGATGCTGGCAAAGCCCCGGATACCCCGCGCGGCGATCTGCGGGATATAGGTCTGAATCTTGCTGCCGCCCGGGTTGGCGATGAAATCCATCAGGAAACTGTGGTAGCTGCGGGTGATTTCCCAATAAAAGGCGTGGATGGCGTTCCAGAGCCGGCTCTCAATGGACTTGGACATGCGCGGGTTGCGCAGGTATTGCTGGCAGAGCGATTCCTGCATCTCCCGCGTCTCCTCGTCCAGGCGCATCAGCACCTGGAGGCGGTCCTTGCCATAGCCCAGGTTCGAGTGATTGAACTGGATCAGGTTCTGGACCACCTTTTCCTGGGCGCTGTAGATGTCGCCGGCGGGCAGCCCCTCGAGCCAGCGGGATACGGTCTTGAGGTTGGTTAGTACCCCGTTGGCATCACTTTTCTTGGTGAAGAAACCAAACATGCCTGTTTGTCCCTGGTTATGTGATTTTTGACTTTACCCACTCTGCCACGGAATTCAACGCCGGGTCGAGATTTTCCGGCTGACTGCCACCCGCCTGCGCCATGTCCGGCCGGCCGCCGCCCTTGCCGCCGACCTGTACGGCGACGTGATTGACCAGCTCGCCAGCCTTGACCCTGGCGGTCTGGTCGGCAGTGACCCCGGCGATCAGGGTCACCTTGCCGTCGCTGACCGAGGCCAGCACGATGGCGGCGCTCTTGAGCTTGTCCTTGAGCTTGTCCAGGGTTTCCCGCAGTTGCTTGACGTCGGCGCCTTCCAGCCTCGCGGCCAGCACCTTGATGCCCTGGAGGTCCACCGCCCGGTCGGCCAGATCGTCGCCCTGGCTGGCGGCCAGCTTCGATTTCAGGCGCGCGAGTTCCTTTTCCAGGGCCTTCGCGTTGTCCATGATCTGGCCGATCTTGCCCGGCAGTTCCGCGACCGGGGCCTTGAAGGCAGCGGCGGCCTGGCCGAGCAGCCGGTCCTGTTCCTGCACATAGGCGACCGCGTTGTCGCCGGTGACCGCCTCGATCCGGCGCACGCCGGCGGCGACGCCGCCCTCGACGACGATCTTGAACAGGCCGATGTCGCCGGTGCGGGCGACGTGGGTGCCGCCGCACAACTCGCGGCTGCTGCCGATGTCGAGCACGCGCACCTCGTCGCCGTACTTCTCGCCGAACAGCATCATGGCGCCCAGTTTCTGGGCCTCCTCGATCGGCAGCACCCTCGACTGGGTGGCCTGGTTGGCGATGATCTCATTGTTGACGATCTGCTCGACCCGGCGGATCTCCTCGGCCGTGACCGGGGCGTTGTGGGCAAAGTCGAAGCGGGTCTTGTCCGGGTCGACCAGGGAGCCCTTCTGCTGGACGTGCTCGCCCAGGACCTCGCGCAGGGCCTTGTGCATCAGGTGGGTAACCGAGTGGTTGCGCTGGGTGCGGGCGCGGCGGACGCCGTCGACCCGGGCCGACACGGCGTCGCCGACCTTGAGGCTGCCAGCCTTCATCTCGCCGTGGTGGCCGAACACGTCGGCCTGGATCTTCTGGGTGTCGGCGACGGCGAACAGCGTGGTGCAGACGGCGCCGGCCACCAGCTCGCCACTGTCACCGACCTGGCCGCCGGACTCGGCGTAGAAAGGGGTGTGGTCGAGTACCACCACGCCGTGCTGGCCGGCCTGCATTTCCTGCACCGGACTGCCGTCGACATAGAGCGCGGTGACCTTGGTGTCCTCGACGGCCAGTTGCTCGTAACCGTGGAAGACGGTCGGCTGGCCGGCATATTCCAGTGCCGTTGCCATCTTGAACTTGCCGGCGGCGCGCGACTGTTCCTGCTGGTGCGCCATGGCGGCATTGAAACCGGCTTCGTCGACCGTGACACCGTGTTCGCGGCAGACGTCCTGGGTCAGGTCGAGCGGGAAACCGAAGGTATCGTGCAGTTTGAAGGCGGTGGCGCCGTTGAAGGTCTGGCTGCCGCTGGCGGCCAGTTCGGCCTCCAGGATGGCCATGCCATGTTCGATGGTCTCGAAGAAGCGCTCTTCCTCCATCTTCAGCACGTCGGAGACGCGGGCCTGGTTGGCCTTCAGTTCCGGATAGGCATCGCCCATGTCGGCGACCAGGTCGGGCACCATCCTGTGGAAGAAGGCGGCGCGGGCGCCCAGTTTGTAGCCGTGGCGGATGGCGCGTCGGATGATGCGGCGCAGGACGTAGCCGCGGCCCTCGTTGCCGGGGATGATGCCGTCGGAGACCAGGAAGACGCAGGCGCGGATGTGGTCGGCCAGGACCTTCAGGGACGGACTGTCGAGATCGGCGCAGCGGGTTTCCCGGGCGGCGGCCTTGATCAGATTCTGGAACAGATCGATCTCGTAGTTGGAATGCACGCCCTGCAGCACGGCGGAGATGCGTTCCAGGCCCATGCCGGTGTCGACCGAGGGCTTGGGCAGCGGGTGCATCACGCCGGCCTCGTCGCGGTTGAACTGCATGAACACGTTGTTCCAGATCTCGATGTAGCGGTCGCCGTCTTCCTCGGGCGAGCCGGGCAGGCCGCCGGGGATGTGCGCGCCGTGGTCGTAGAAGATCTCGGTGCAGGGGCCGCAGGGACCGGTGTCGCCCATCATCCAGAAGTTGTCGGAGGCGTAGCGGGCGCCCTTGTTGTCGCCGATGCGGATCACCCGCTCGGCTGGCACGCCGATCTCATTGGTCCAGATGTCGAAGGCCTCGTCGTCCTCGGCATAGACGGTGACGTAGAGCTTGTCCTTGGGCAGCTTGAACTCCTCGGTGAGCAGTTCCCAGGCGTAGCGGATCGCCTCGCGCTTGAAGTAGTCGCCGAAGCTGAAGTTGCCCAGCATCTCGAAGAAGGTGTGGTGGCGGGCGGTGTAGCCGACGTTTTCCAGGTCGTTGTGCTTGCCGCCGGCGCGCACGCATTTCTGCGAGGTGGCGGCGCGGGAGTAGGGCCGCTTGTCGAAGCCCAGGAAGACGTCCTTGAACTGGTTCATCCCCGCGTTGGTGAACAGCAGGGTGGGGTCCTCGTGCGG
>JBAZLW010000120.1:0-7438 GCA_041650095.1 Hydrogenophilaceae bacterium
GACCACGGTGGCCAGGGCGGCGCCGGACTCGAAGCCGAACAGCGAGATGGCGGCGGCCACGGCCAGCTCGAAGAAGTTGGAGGCGCCGATCAGGGCCGACGGGCAGGCCACGCTGTGCTTCTCGCCGACCTTGCGGTTGAGCCAGTAGGCCAGCCCCGAGTTGAAAAATACCTGGATCAGGATGGGCACCGCCAGCAGGGCGATGATCAGCGGCTGCGCGAGGATCGCCTCGCCCTGGAAGGCGAACAGCAGCACCAGGGTGGCCAGCAGCGCCAGGATGGAGGCGTGGCCCAGGGTCGCCAGGGTGGCGTCGAAGCGGGCCTGGCCCCGTTTCAGCAGCGCCTTGCGCCAAGCCTGGGCCAGGATCACCGGGATGACGATGTACAGCACCACCGAGGTGAACAGGGTCGCCCAGGGCACCGTGATCGCCGACAGCCCGAGCAGCAGGGCGACGATGGGCGCGAAGGCGAAGATCATGATGGTGTCGTTGAGCGCCACCTGGGACAGGGTGAAATAGGGGTCGCCGCCGGTCAGCCTGCTCCACACGAAGACCATGGCGGTGCAAGGCGCGGCGGCGAGCAGGATGAGGCCGGCGACATAGCTGTCGAGTTGCTCGGCCGGCAGGTACGGCGCGAACCACTGGCGGATGAACAGCCAGGCCAGCAGGGCCATGGAAAACGGCTTCACCGCCCAGTTGACGAACAGGGTGACGCCGATGCCCTTCCAGTGCTCCCTGACCTGGTGCAGTGCGCCGAAGTCGATCTTCATCAGCATGGGGATGATCATCACCCAGATCAAGAGGCCGACCGGCAGGTTGACCTGGGCCACCTCCATGCGGCCGAGGGCCTGGAACGGCGCCGGCGCGAGCTGGCCCAGGGCCACCCCGGCGACGATGCAAAGGAAGACCCAGAGCGACAGCCAGCGCTCGAACAGGCTCATGGGGGCGGCGGCGGCCCGTTTTGCGGTGACTTCACACTGGGCGGACATGTCAGATCCCCAGGGCCTCTTTGACCGCAGGCACCAGGCGGGCGCGGATGTCGTCGCGCACGGCGATGAAGGACTCCAGCGGCTCGCCGTGCGGGTCGTGGAAGGGCAGGTGGATGGCGCGCACCGGCTTGGGGAACACCGGGCAGGTCTCCTTGGCGTTGTCGCATACGGTGACCACCAGATCGACCGGCTCGTTCATGAACACGTCGACGTCCTTGGGATAGAGGCCGTCGGTGGGCAGGTCGAGTTGCTTCAGTGCGGCGATGGCGCCGTCGGCCACCTTGGGTTGCGGCCGGGTGCCGGCGGAAACGGCGCGGGCGCGGCCGGCCAGGTCGTGATTGACCAGGGCCTCGGCCATTTGCGAACGGCAGGAGTTGCCGGTGCAGAGGATCAGTACAGTCGGTGTCGGGTTCATGGTGGTCGATCCGGTTTGGGAAGGGGTCAGGCGGCCTCGGCGGGCTTGGCCGTGCCGATCTCGCGCAGCTGCGCCAGCAAGGTCAGCTTGTCCAGCTTGGCGAGCGGCAGGTTGGCAAACAGGGAGATGCGGTTGTACAGGTAGTTCCAGGTCTGGAAGAAGGCGCGGCGCTTGGCCTCGTCGCTGCCCTGCACGGCGGCCGGGTCGGGCACGCCCCAGTGGGCGGTCATCGGCTGGCCGGGCCAGACCGGGCAGACCTCCTTGGCGGCGTTGTCGCACACGGTGAAGACGAAATCCAGCGCGGGCGCGTCGGGCTGCGAGAACTCTGCCCAGTCCTTGCTGCGCAGGTCCGTGGTGGGCAGGTGGTTGCGTTCCAGCAGTTCCAGGGCGAACGGGTTCACCGTGCCGCTCGGATGGCTGCCTGCGGAATAGGCCCTGAACCGACCCTTGCCGATCGCGGCATGGTTGAGGATGGCCTCGGCGATGATGCTGCGCGCCGAATTGCCGGTGCAGAGAAACAGCACATTGTAGGGCTGGTTGGTTGCCATTATGGTCTCCGGTGGTGAAGGCGCTGAATCTTGCTCGAAATCGGTTTCATATATGTGAAACAACGTATGTTTAGCCGCAGCAGCGGATGGGCCGGTCGGCCATCACGGTCAGGCGTGTCGCGTCCCGGCCGGCTTCGGCTTCGGCAGCGTCGCGGCTGGCGATCTCCAGGATGCGGTAGGCCCACAGCGGCAGTTCCGGGTGCAGGCGGTAGAAGATCCAGGTGCCTTCCCGGCGCAGGGTGGTGATGCTGGCGTCGCGCATGACGGCGAGGTGGCGGGAGATCTTGGGCTGCGGCAGGTCGAGGGCGGTGACCAGTTCACACACGCACAACTCGCCCTGGCTCAGGAGCAGGCTCAGGATGCGCCGGCGGGTGGCGTCGGACAGGCTGTCGAAGATGGCTTGGGCGTCGGTCATGCCGGCAATATATACGCCGAAACGAATATTATCAAGCAATCTCGGCGAGCAGGCGACGACAGGCGGCGTCCAGGTTGGCGAGGGCGGCCGGGCTGGGCGGCGCACCGAGGTCGAACCGATAGCCCCGGATGGCCAGGATGCGGGCTTCGGGCGGTGGGCCATACAGCTTTTCACAGGTATGCAGCACCGCCGCGGGGGAAAGTTCGTGGCTGCTGTAGCTGGTGTCCTGCTCCGGACCGACCGGCTCGAAACTGAACGGTTCCGGGCCGTTCACGGCGGCATCGACGAAGATCACCCGGCGGCGGCCCTGCAGGTCGAGGGCGTATTCGACTTGGAGCTGGAAATCGGTGAGCAGTTCGACGCCTGCGAGATTCAGCGTCTCCAGGCGCTCGATCATGAGCGGGCCGAGGGCGTCGTCGCCCCGGCTGGGGTTGCCGATGCCGATGATCAGGATCGGAGAGGTCAAGCGCAGGTGCCGTCGCCCGAGCGCGTTAGCCGGTCGACCTCCCGGCCTTCAACGTCGATCAGCTCGACCCGGAGCGGCATCTTGCCCATGGCGTGGGTGGCGCAGGACAGGCAGGGGTCGAAGGCGCGGATGGCGACCTCGATGTGGTTGAGCAGGCCCTCGGTCAGTTCGTGGCCGTCCAGGTGCTTGCGGGCCACGGCGCGGATGGCCTCGTTCATGGCCTGGTTGTTGTGGGTGGTCGAGACGATCAGGTTGGCGCGGATCACCTGGTCGTTGTCGTCGACCCGGTAGTGGTGGATCAGGGTGCCGCGCGGCGCCTCGATGACGCCGACGCCGCGGCCCTGTCTTTCACCCGTGACCATCAGGTCGTCGCCAAGGACATCGTCGTCGTGCAACAGGTCCTTGATCATCTCGGCGCTGTGCAGCATCTCGATCATGCGTGCCCAGTGGGTGCCCAGGGTCGCCGCGGCCGGGCGGCCGCCGTCATAGGCGAGGAAGGCCTGGCGTTCCTTGTCGGCCAGCGGGGTGGGGATGAAGTCGCACTGGCTTACCCGGGTCAGCGGGCCGACCCGGTACCAGCCCTCGTCCGGGCCGATCTCACGGAAGTAGGGGAACTTCATGTACGACCAGGGCTTCACCTCCTCGTAGATGTGATCCCAGTAGTTGTTGTAGTCGACGTGGTCGAACAGGGTCTTGCCGTCCGCGGTGCGGGCGCGCAGGCCGCCGTGGTAGAGGTCCATGGCGCCGTCGGCACGGACCAGGTTGAGGCTGTGGGCGCGGAAACTGCCGAACTCGTTGTAGAGGGCCAGGTTCTGCTCGAACAGGCGCTGGACCAGATGCACCGCGTCGCGGCTCCAGGCGATGATCTGGTAGGCGTCCTTGAGCAGGGCGTCGCGCTCCTCCCGGCTCAGGTTCTTGTTCACCCCGCCCGGCACCGAGCCGGTACCGTGCACCCGTTTGCCGGCGGTGACCCGGATCACCTCCTGGCCGTACTTGCGCAGCAGGACGCCCTGGCGGGCGAGGTCCGGGTATTCGGCGATGAGGCCGACGATGTTGCGCTTGCCGAGGTCGGAATCGAACCCGAACAGCAGGTCGGGCGAGGCCAGGTGGAAGAAGTGCAGGGCATGCGATTGCAGTATCTGGCCGTAGTGCATCAGGCGGCGCAGCTTGTCGGCGGTCGGGGTGACCCGGGTCGCCCCGACCACCTGGTCCAGGGCCTTGCAGGCGGCCAGGTGGTGCGACACCGGGCAGATGCCGCACAGGCGCTGCACCATGACCGGGATCTCCCAATAGGGCCGGCCCTGGACGAACTTCTCGAAGCCGCGAAACTCGACGATGTGCAGGCGCGCCTGCCTGACGTGGTTGTCCGCGTCCAGGAGCAAGGTGACCTTGCCGTGGCCTTCGACGCGCGACAGCGGCTCGATGGCGACGCGGCGCAGATTTTCCGGGTGTTCGGCGGTTTCCAGATCGAAGCTCATGGCATCCGTCTCAATCGTATTTGATCAGGCCGTGGCCCAGGCTGGGGGTGCGGCCGGCAATCAGGTCGGTGAGGAATTTCCAGATCGCGTCGGCCGAGGGCGGGCAGCCGGGGATGAAGTAATCCACCTTCACCACCTCGTGGATGGGATGCACCTTGTCCAGCGGCAGCGGCAGTTCGGGGTCGTTCGGGATCAGGCCGTGCATGGTGCCGGGCTCGGTCAGGTAGACCTCGGACAGGCAGTCGCCCAGGTCGAGGTGGTTGCGCTGCGCCGGCAGGCCGCCGGTCACCGCGCAGGAACCGATGGCGATGAGCACCTTGCAGTTGTTGCGGAACTCGCGCAGCACCGCGACGTTCTCCGCGTTGCAGATGCCGCCCTCGACGATGCCGATGTCGCACGGGCCGCAGTGCTTGATGTCGGTCAGCGGGGTGCGGTCGAACTCGATCAGCTTGAGCAGTTCGAACAGGCGCTCGTCGATGTCGAGCAGCGAGGTGTGACAGCCGAAGCAGCCGGCCAGCGAGGTGGTGGCGACGCGCAGTTTGTTCATGCCTAATCCTCGCAGGACGGGCAGGGCTGGCTGCCCGACGGCGGCCTGGGTGCATCGGCCAGGGCCTGGGCGCTGATCGGGCTCTTGTCGTAGCGGCGCTCACCGATGGGAACCGCGAAACCCTCGCGCTTGATCAGGATGGCACCGACCGGACAGACCGCCAGGGCCTTGTCGGTCAGCTCGACCTCGGTATCGACCAGCCGGCCGGAGGCCGCGTTGACGATCAGGTGCTTGGTGATGCCGCGCCCGGCCAGCGCGAACACGCACTTGCCATCGACCTCGCAGGAGGCGCGCACGCACAGCTCGCACAGGATGCAGCGGTTGAAGTCGAGCAGTATGTCCGGGTGCGAGGCGTCGACCGGGCGGTCCGGGAACAGGTGGCGAAAGCCGGCCGTCATCACTCCGAGGTCGTAGCCCAGCGCCTGCAACACGCAGTTGCCGCTTTTCTCGCAGGACGGGCAGAAGTGGTTGCCCTCGGCGAACAGCATCTGCACCAGGGTGCGCCGGAGTTCATTGACTTCATCGACCTCGCTCTCCACGACCAGGCCGGCCTGGGCCGGGAAGGTGCAGGAGGTGGCGTAATGGCCGGCGATCTTCACCGTGCAGACCTTGCAACTGCCGTGCGGCTTGAATTCAGGGTGGTAGCACAGGTGCGGGATGTAATGGCCGGCCGCAAGGGCGGCCTGCATCACGGTCTGGCCGGGCGCGAAAGGGACCTCTTCGCCGTCGAGCAGGAACATGCCCCTCTCGCCCTCCGGGAGCGGGGGTGGGGGTGAGGGAGCTCGGGCGGTGGTCATGATCCGGTCAGTCGAGATTGTGGATGTGTGCGCCGGCATCGTCGCGGCCGGTCATCCGGCGCGCCTCGGCGAGCGCACCGTCGAGGTCGAAGGCAGGTCGGAAATTGAGCGACTGCAACCTGCGCTCATAGGCCGGCCGGAAGCGCTTCAGGGTGTCCAGGACGGGGTTGCAGGCGCCGTGGCCGAGCCCGCAGTGCGAGGCGGTCTGCAGGACCCGGTCGAGCTTGGCCAGTTCGTCGAGGTCGCGGCGGGTGCCCATGCCATGGGCGATCTTGTCCATCAGCGAATTCTGCATCGAGGTGCCGACCCGGCAGGGGGTGCAGAAGCCGCACGACTCGTGGGCGAAGAACTGGACGAAATTGCGCGCCACCTCGAACATGTCGCGGTGGCTGTCGAACACCATGAAGGCGCCGGCGGTGGCCAGATCCTCGAAGCCGATCCGGCGGTCGAACTCGGAGTCGGCGATGCAGACGCCTGACGGTCCACTGACCTGTACCGCCAGGGTGTCGCTGGCACCGCAATCGGCCAGGACCTGGCGCACCGTGACGCCGAAGGGGTATTCGTAGATGCCCGGCCGGGCGCAGTCGCCGGAGACCGAGAGCAGCTTGGTGCCAGCCGACTTGGTCGTGCCGAAGGAGTGATACCAGTCGCCGCCGCGCATGACGATCAAGGTTGCCGCGCACAGGGTCTCGACGTTGTTGACCACCGTGGGGCGTTGCAGGTAGCCGTGGCTGACCGGGAACGGCGGCCGGTTGCGCGGAATGCCCCGTTTGCCTTCGAGCGATTCGATCAGGGCCGATTCCTCGCCGCAGACGTAGGCCCCGGCGCCGAGGTGGATGACGATGTCGAAATCGAAGCCGGCCCGGCCGAGTATGCTCTGGCCCAGCAACCCGGCAGCGCGGCGCTGACGCAGGGTTTCTTCGAGCGCTTCGAGCATATAGCGGTATTCGCCGCGCAGGTACAGGAAGCCCAGCTTCGCGCCGACGGCCAGCGCCGCCACGGTCATGCCTTCGAACACCAGGTCGGCGTGACGGCTCAACAGCACACGGTCCTTGAAGGTGCCCGGTTCGCCCTCGTCGGCGTTGCAGACCACGTAGCGTTCGGTGCCGCTGGCGGACCGGCAGGCGGCCCATTTGCGCGCGGTCGGGAAACCGGCGCCGCCGCGGCCGCGCAGGCCGGAGGCCTCGATCTGCTTGATGATCGCCTCCGGTCCCAGTTCGAGGGCGGCGGTGAGCGCCGCACCGGTCATGCGGTCGGCCTCCAGTAGCGGGCCGCGACGATGGATATGGTCGTCGATCCGGAAATACTCGGCCGGCCAGTCGGCCACCGGGGTCTGGGCGCGGATCAGTTCGCCGATCTCGTTGATGCGCTGGTGGGTCAGGCGCGGGATCGCGTGGCCGTTCACCAGCAGGGCCGGGCCCTGGTCGCACATCCCGGTGCAGGAGGTGACGTCGACGCTGACCAAGCCGTCCTCGGAGACCTTGCCCGGCTCCAGCCAGAGCTTGCCGCACAGGGCCTGCATCAGCTCGCGGCTGCCCAGCATGCGGTCGGTGATGTTGTCGGAAAACAGCACCCGGTAGCGGCCCTGCGGTTCCAGCGACAGGAAGGAATAGAACCCGGTCACGCCGCGTACCCGCGCCAGGGGTACGTCGAGCGCATCGGCGATCGCGGCGTCGGTGCCGGGCGGGATGTGGTTGTGAATCTCCTGGACCTCGCGCAGCACCTGCAACAGGGATTCCGGCCGCCGGGGGTGGCGATCGAGTATGGCGTTCAGTTCGACGGTAT
>JBAZLW010000121.1:0-7408 GCA_041650095.1 Hydrogenophilaceae bacterium
CTTCATCCAGGCCTTCTTCAGCCTGGCATTGCCGTCCTGGTAGGGCTTGATCCAGACCTCGTGCGCGAAGGCGCGGTCGAGGTAGGGCTGGTCGGCGCTGTCCAGGCCGGCCTTGGGCAGGAAGGTCTTCTTGATCGCCAGGATGGCAGAGGCCATGGCCTTGCGGGAGGCGTCGATATGGCCGATCCAGGCGCGCGCGGCGGCCAGGTCGGGGTCGGCGCGGCCGGTCAGGAACAGGTTGCTGGTCAGGTAGCGGGTGTTGACGTCGGTCGCGGCCTTGGCCAACCCACCGGCGGCCTGATCGCGCAGGCCCTGGACCTGCTTGTAGGCGTCCAGGTATTTCTTCACCGCCTGGGCGGCGCGGGTGGTCTCGCTCTCGGTCGGGGCCTGGCCCAGGCTATAGCGCTTGGCGTCCCACAGCCACTTGATCAGGCCCTTCAGGTTGCTGGTGTCGACCTCGGCGTCGAGGCCTTTCATCATCTCGTCCTCGATGGCGAGGTCGGCACTGACCTGGCGCAGTTAGGCGAACAGGTCGGGCAGCATGCCGCGGCCGAGGGCATCATCGGCCTGTTTGCGGTCTTCCAGGTGCTTGATCAGCTTGACCACGTAGCCCAGCTTGACCTGTTCCCAACGGGCCAGGCCCTTCTCGGCCAGGCGTTCCATCAACCGGGGGCCGACCGCCGGGTGGCTGGCCATCTCTTCCAGCAGCATCAGGGCCGGGTCGCTGGCGGCCAGGTTGGCCTTCAGGGTGGCGTCGACGTCGAGCCATTCGGTGAGGCCGTTGAAGTTGTTCTTGTAGGCCTGCCAGTTGACGTGGCCGGCCTCGACCTCCTTGCTCAGGGCCTCGACCTGGTCCTTGCGCATCTCGGCGAAGCGGTGCAGATCGAGCGGCATTTCGTTGTGGAAGGCGCGCACCAGGCGATAGACGCCCACCTTGGCGCCCTCGTAGGTCTGCACCTCCTCCAGCTTGAAGATGGCATCGGCGTACAGGCCGTCGGTGAACAGGGCGAGCTGCTCGCTCCAGTAGGTCGACCGCGCCTGGGTACCGATCATGGTGCCGAGGCCGTAGGCGGCCTCGGGCAGGGCCAGCGGCGGGATCAGGGTGGTGACCACGTCCCAGCCGGCGCGCAGGGTGTTGCCCATGACCGCGCTCTCGACGGCGGAGCCGAACGGGATGCGGCGCTTGAACACCTCGGTGGCGAAACCGCCCCAGCCCTGGTCGTTGAAGGCGTCGCGGTAGGCCTGCATCTCGTCGACCAGGCCGTACACCATCATGAACTTCATGCCCTGGCGGCCGGCGGCGGTGGCCTGGAGCTTCTCATTCAGATACAGGTTGGTGTTCTTGATGGTGCTCGCCACCTTGGTCTTGACCACGCCCAGGCGGGTGGTGGAATCGGCGCGCAGGCGCGGGTCGCGGGCGGCCTGCTGGACCTGGCGCATCTCGGCCTCGAACTCGGCGAAGTCGGAATCGCCGCGCAGCGGGCCCATGTAGCGGTTGTCGATGAAGTCGAGCAACTGGTTGGTCTTCTCGACCCCGGCCATGGACAGCTCGGCGGCGCGGGCGGTGCGTTCCATGACGTAGCCGGCGATCATCTTCAGGCGCGATGGATCGGGATGGGCCATCTCGGCCTTGAGCAGTTCCTCGACGAACTTCTTGTCCTTGAGCTCGTCCGGGCTCAGGTTCTTGACCCCGAAGCGCTTGCTCAGGGTGTCCAGCATGGCGCGCACCTTGGCGTTGTTGGTGTGTACCTCGATGGGGATGTCGGCGCCGTGGGCGGCCTTGACCTCGGCCTCCACCATGTCGACCAGGTCGACCATCTCCTGGCGCAGCTTGGCCACGTCCTCGTCGACCTTGTCGCCCTTGCTCTGGCGGTCCAGGAGGTCGCGCAGACGGCCGTCCAGCTCGTTGGTGCGGGCGTTCGAGCCCTGCCGGACGGTGTCCCACAAGGCGCGGCCGGCGCTTTGGTGGAAGCGTTCGACGGCGGCGGCGTCGATGGTCAGGACCAGCTTGTTGGTACCCATGTCCCAGACCGTGCGGGCCGGGCTGCCCAACTGCTCGGAGATCAGGCGCAGGGTCTCGTCGCGGGTCGCCCGGGTCTGCGGTTTGGCGTTGGCCAGCTCGGTGATGCGGCGGGCGAACTCGGCCATGCCGCTGTCGGCCGGTTGGCCGCCGGCCTTGTCCAGGGCCTTGTAGCTGCGGTCCAGGTACTTGGCCGCCTTGACGATGGCATTGCCGACGTCGAACAGCTTGGGTCCGACGATGTCGTGCTGGAAGTGGCGCGCCATCTCCATGGACAGGCCGGGCTCGGTATTGAGGACCGGCTTGGGCAGTTCCTTGCCCTGGCTGGCGGCCAGGTCGCGCTCGCTGGTCAGCTGGTGGGCAACCTGATCGAGGTCCTGCTTGGTGCGGGCGCCGGTATTCATGTCGACCAACTCGTTGATCTTCATCTGCTCCTCGGCGAAGGCCATGCCGTGGCGGCCGATGTAGACCTCCAGGCCGGCCTTGCCGTGGGCCGTGCAGACCGAGTCCAGGGATTTGGGATCGAGCCCGGTGCGGCGCTTGATGACCTCGGCGTAGACCTCCTTCATGGCCTCGGCCAGGGCGGTATCGTTGCTGACGAAGCTGAAGTCGATGTCGCCGGTGAAGGTGAGGGAACGGTCGGCCTGGTTGGCCCACTTGCCGACGTGGGAGATGAGCAGGGCATAGCCGTCGGCCGGTACCCGGCCGGAGTCGACGAAGCGCTTGACCACCTCGTCGATGGCGGCCAGGGTCTCCTGGCGCCGCCAGGTGAGGATCTTCTGCTCGACCGGGGTGCCGTTTTCGGAGAAGGTCGGACCCATGACCTGGCGGGTGAAGGACTGGTCCGGGTGGTCGACCAGGCGCGAACGCACCTTGATGACGTCGAACATGTTGCCACCGGCCTTGGCCAGGCCGTCGTAGAACTCTTTGGGCGAGCGCTTGCCGGTGTTGACCTCGAACAGCATGCGGGCGATGCGGGCGTCCAGGTCGGGCATGCCCATGGCGCGGGCCAGGCCCTCCATGCGCACCGCTTCCTTGTCGTCCTCGGGTGAGTCCTTCGCGGCGGCGACGTCGCCGACGTTGATCTTGGTGGATTTCTTGCCACCCAGCCATTTCGCGGTCACCGTCGCGGTGCCGGCGGCGGCGCCCTTGACCGTGGCGCCCTTGCTGTCGGAAGAGAGAATCTGCAATTCCGGGCTGGCCGACCAGTCTATGCCGATGACCAGGTCGGCATCGAGCCGTATATAGATGGTCTCGCCCACCGCGATGGCGGTCTTGTCCGGGATCAGCTTGGCGGCGCAGGCCGGCAGGGCGGCCAGCAGGGCCAGGAATAGGGTGACGGACAGCACGATGCGCCGGAACATGGACTGGCTCGACATGATCTTCCCCTATGGATTGGGTCCCGCCACCAATGAGACGCTGAAAAAAACCGTCATCGCGAGGAGCGAAGCGACGCGGCGATCCAGAAGTCGTCGATTTGGCCAATCGTCTGGATTGCCGCGCTACGCTCGCAATGACAGGTCTTGTCAGCGTCTCCAAATCCGGACCCGTGACTCTCAATTTAGCCTGGGTTTTCCGGCTGGCAAGCCGGGCACTGGGGATACGCTTAAACCCGTCATCACGAGGAGCGGCCTTTAGCCGCGAGCGCAGCGTGGCGGGACGTGGCGATCCAGACGTTGTTGATTTCGCAAGCATGCTGGATTGCCGCGCTGCGCTCGCAATGACGGCAATGGATTTATTCGTTTCCCCAGCGATTTCCGGGCGGCCGATCGGGACATCATCGAGTTGTTCGCATAAGCTGAAATCACCCTTCCGAAGGAGAACCTGCGATGACAAGCCTTATACGACTGGCCGGCATCCTGTTGCTGGCGCTTGGTTTCCAACCGGCGGTCGCCGGCGTGCTCAACATGGAGTTCAAGTTCACCCCCTTCGTCGGCGATCCCCAGGCTGACCATGTCGAAAGCGTGCCGGGGAAGGCCTGGGTGTTCATCAACAATATCCCCGTCGCCGATCAGGAGATCGAAAAACAACGTTTGCCGGTCCTGTTCGACGCCAGGGAGATCGCGCCCTCGGTCTGGATCCCCGTGACCTCCCTCGGGCCGGTGGTGCGCAAGGGGAAAAACCGCCTCCGCATCGAGTTCGAACCGGCCCAGGCCACGCCTTACCAGGCTCGACTCAGTTGGGCGCAGGTCACCGACCAGGTCAGCGAGCAGAGCGAAGCCGGTCGGTATCAGGCGACCAACCAGGCCGGCGAGGGCAGGGTCGATAAACAGGGCAAGGGCAAGCTGTCTTTCGAGCACGAATTCAGCGCCGATTTCGCGGTCGACCGTCCCTGGCACCATTACCCGCCGGTCAGTTCCCTGAGCGAGGCGGACAAACAAGGCCTGGCGGGGCTGGTGAAGAGCCGGGTAGCGGCCTACAAGCCCAATTTCGCCGGGATGTACAAACTGTTGGAGGGCAAGGAGGGCATCGACGCTGCCGCCATGCGCAAGGCAAAATGCCTGGAAAAGGCCCATGCCGCCGGTGTGCGCGTCGTGCCTCCCGCCGCTTCGGATCTGGACTTCGTCATCACCGGCAATCCCGAGGTGGTCCTGAAACGCAAGGATGGGCCTTTGTTCGATCTGACCCGGAAAGCCCTGGCACGGATCAAGGGCGAAGAGATGCAGATGTGCGCGGCAATGGCTCTGTTTGTGGCCTATCCGCCCACCCTCATGGCGGTGCGCGGGCCGGACGGCCAATGGCAAGTGGCCGAGTGACCGGGCACGGGTTAAAGCCGGGCAATCCGTCCCAATCCGGCATCCAGTCCGGGCGCATGGCAACAGGCGGGGCAAGAAGTTAGAATCCGCTTCTTTGCAAACAAGAAATATCCCCCATGCCCGCTTTCCAGGACATCATCCTCACCCTCCAGAAGTTCTGGGGGGAGAGGGGCTGCACCCTCCTGCAACCCTATGATTTGGAAGTCGGCGCCGGCACCAGTCATACCGCCACCTTCCTGCGCGCCCTCGGCCCGGAGCCCTGGAAGGCCGCCTATGTGCAGCCAAGCCGCCGACCCAAGGACGGCCGCTACGGCGAGAACCCGAACCGTTTGCAGCACTATTACCAGTTCCAGGTGGTGCTGAAGCCGGCGCCGGAGAACATCCTGGAGCTGTATCTGGGCTCCCTCGAAGCCCTCGGCTTCGACCTGAAACAGAACGACATCCGCTTCGTCGAGGACGACTGGGAGAACCCCACCCTGGGCGCCTGGGGCCTGGGCTGGGAGGTCTGGCTGAATGGCATGGAGGTGACCCAGTTCACCTATTTCCAGCAGGTCGGCGGCATCGAGTGCAAGCCGATCACCGGCGAGATCACCTACGGCCTGGAGCGCCTGGCCATGTATTTGCAGGGCGTGGAGAACGTGTTCGACCTGGAGTATTCCCCGGGGGTCAGCTACGGCGACGTGTTCCACCAGAACGAGGTCGAGCAGTCGACCTACAACTTCGAGCATAGCGACGTGGAATTCCTGCTCACCGCCTTCAACGCCCACGAGCGCCAGGCGAAACACCTGATGGAGCAGCAGCTGGCCCTGCCGGCCTACGAACAGGTGCTCAAGGCCGGCCACACCTTCAACCTGCTCGACGCCCGCGGCGCCATCTCGGTGACCGAGCGCGCCGCCTACATCGGCCGCATCCGCAACCTGGCCCGCAGCGTGGCCCAGAGCTACGTCGACTCGCGCGCCCGCCTGGGCTTCCCGATGGCGCCCAGGGCCTGGGCCGAGGAAGTGCTGGCGCAGATCGAGAAGAAGGCGGCGTGAATTTGACTCCCTCTCCCTTGAAGGGGGAGGGGCTAAAACCGGATGAGTTGATTGAAAATATGAGCACCAAGAATCTGCTGGTCGAACTGTTCGTCGAGGAACTGCCGCCCAAGGCCCTGAAGCGGCTGGGCGAGGCCTTCGCCACGACCCTGTCCGAATCCCTCAAGGCCCAAGGCCTGGCCGACGCCGACGCGGCGGTCACGCCCTACGCCTCGCCGCGCCGCCTGGCCGTCCACGTCGGCAACGTCGCCGCCCAGGCCGCCGACAAGCCGGTCAGCCAGAAGTTGATGCCGGTCTCGGTCGGTCTCGACGGCAACGGCAATGCCACCCCGGCTCTGCTGAAGAAGCTGGCTGCCCTCGGCCTCGACGACGCCGTGGTGGCGCGGTTGAAGCACGAGGGCGAGGGCAAGGCCGAGACCCTGTTTTTCGATTCCATGGTCCAGGGTGCCACCCTGGCCGACGGCCTGCAGAAGGCCATCGAGGATGCCCTGGCCAAGCTGCCCATCCCCAAGGTGATGACCTACCAGCTGGCCGACGGCTGGAGCAGCGTCAACTTCGTCCGCCCCGCCCATGCCCTGGTCGCCCTGCACGGCGCCGAGGTGGTGCCGGTCTCGGTGCTCGGCCTCACGGCCGGGCGCGAGACCCAGGGCCACCGCTTCGAGGCGGTCTGCCATCCGGTCGTCATCAAGGATGCCGACAGCTACGAGGCCCAGATGGCAAGCGAGGGCGCCGTCATCGCCGGTTTTGAGAAGCGCCGCGACGAGATCGCCGGCCAGCTTCATGCCGCCGCGGCCAAGCTCGGCGGCGGCGTCCAGCCGATCGAGGACGCTGCCCTGCTCGACGAGGTGACTGCCCTGGTCGAACGGCCCAACGTCCTGCTCTGCCAGTTCGAGGAGGAATTCCTGGCGGTGCCGCAGGAGTGCCTGATCCTGACCATGAAGGCGAACCAGAAGTATTTCCCGCTCCTGGACGCCCAAGGCCGCCTGACCAACCGCTTCCTGATCGTCTCCAACATCCGCCCGGCCGACCCGTCCCTGGTGATCGGCGGCAACGAGCGGGTGGTGCGCCCACGCCTGGCCGACGCCAAGTTCTTCTTCGACCAGGACCGCAAGCGGCCCCTGGCCTCGCGGGTCGAGGCGCTCGACCGCGTGGTCTACCACAACAAGCTGGGCAGCCAGGGCGCCCGCGTGCGCCGGTTGGCCAAGCTGGCCGGCGCGATCGCCCGGCAACTGGGCGCCGACGAGGTCATGGCCGCGCGCGCCGCCGAGCTGGCCAAGGCCGACCTCACCACCGACATGGTCGGCGAGTTCCCCGAGCTGCAGGGCATCATGGGCCGCTACTACGCCTTGCACGACGGCGAGGCGGCCGAGGTGGCCGAGGCGGTCGAGACCCATTACAAGCCGCGCTTCGCCGGCGACACCCTGCCCGACGGCAACATCGCCCTGGCGGTGGCCCTGGCCGAGCGCCTGGACACCCTGACCGGCCTGTTCGGCATCGGCGCCATCCCGACCGGCGACAAGGACCCGTTCGCCCTGCGCCGCGCCGCCCTGGGCGTCCTCCGGATGCTGATGGAGCGCTACCTGCCGCTCGACCTGAAG
>JBAZLW010000122.1:0-7325 GCA_041650095.1 Hydrogenophilaceae bacterium
CCGCCGTTCCGCTTTCCCGACGATGCCTATACGGCGGATCGGACGACCTGGGCCGAGGCGGGCGACGAATGGCTGGGCGGCACCCTGAAGGGCTTGGCGAGCAAGATCGGTTACCTCAAGCGCCAGGGCGTGACGGCACTGTGGATCAGCCCGGTGTTCAAGCAGGTGGCCTCGGACGGCCATTCCTACCACGGCTATGGCATCCAGAACTTCCTTGACGTCGATCCCCACTTTGGCAGCCGCCAGGACCTGATCGACCTGGTGGACACGGCCCACGCACACGGCATCCGGGTGATCCTGGACATCATCCTCAACCATGCCGGCAACGTGTTCGGCTACCGGTTCAATCCGGACCGCTATCCGGACGGCCTTGGCGGCATGGACCCGCGCTGGGACGGCGCGGCCTACCCGGTGGCGGGTTGGCGCAACGCCTACGGCGAGGCCAACATCCCCTACACCATGGTCGACCCAGACAGCCCCGCCTGGCCCGACGACGCGGTATGGCCGGCCGAGATGCAGACCGAGGCCACCTTCACCGGCAAGGGCCGCATCAATAGTTGGGACTACGACCCGGAGTATTACGAGGGCGACTTCGTCACCTTGAAGGACATCCACCACGGCGATCACGTCCGCGACGCCGATGGCCGGCGCATCGTCGATGTCTTTCACGACAGCCGGGCCCTCAACGCCTTGTGCGATGTCTACAAGTTCTGGATCGCCCTGGCCGATGTGGACGGTTTCCGCATCGACACCGTCAAGCACATGGAGCCGGGCGCGACGCGCTACTTCGCCGCATTGATCAAGGAATTCGCCCAGACCCTGGGCAAGGAGAACTTCTTCCTGGTTGGCGAGATCACCGGCGGCCGCGACAACGCCTACAACCTGCTGGAACTGACCGGCCTGGACGCGGCCCTGGGCATCGACGACATCCCCGACCGCATGGACTACCTGGCCAAGGGCTGGCGCGAGCCTGCCGACTATTTCAACCTGTTCCGCAACTCGGCGCTGGTGAACAAGTCATCCCACGTCTGGTTCGGCAAGCACGTCGTCACCCTGTTCGACGATCACGACCAGGTGCGCAAGGGCAACGACAAGGGGCGCTTCTGCGGCGACAAGGTCAACGATGGCTATGCCCACGTCAAGGCGGTGCTGGGCCTCAACCTGTGCACCATGGGCATCCCCTGCCTCTATTACGGCACCGAGCAGGGCTTCGACGGGGCAGGTGACAACGACCGCTTCCTGCGCGAATGCATGTTCGGCGGCGCCTTCGGTTCATTGCAAAGCACGAACCGCCACTTCTTCGACGAGGACCACGAGGTCTACCGCTTCATCGCCGAGATCACGGCCTTGCGCAATGAACACATCGCCCTGCGCCGGGGCCGCCAATACCTTCGGGAGATCTCCGCCAGCGGCGAGCCGGGCAGCTTCGGCCTGCCGCGCATGATCGGCGGCCGCATCCTTTTCGTGGTGCCCTGGTCGCGCCTGTTCGCCAACCAGGAACTGCTGCTGGTCATCAATACCGATGCCGACAGCGGGCGTGCGGCCTGGGTGACCATCGACGCTAGTCTGCATGCCGAACCGGGTGCGCTGACCTGCCTGTACTCCACCGACCCCGCCCAGATCGGAGGCGCCTCGGCCATCGAGGCGCGCAACGGCCGGGCGGTGTGGATCGCGGTGCCGGCGGGGGGATTCGTGATCTACGGCTGAGCGCGACCGCGCCAGCCGCATCCGCATCGAATCCGACGGCCAGGCCTGCCGCCATACCGGGAGTCGGAGGTGCTGGACATAAGGCTGTAGTGTGGCTTGGCTATAGTGGAAATGGACTTTGAGGTCCACACAGCGAAAGGAGGTTGTTCCCATGCGCATGCGATACAAGTTATTGACGGCTTTGGGTCTGGCCATGCTTGCGGTTTCCGGTGCGGTCGCGGAGACCGCCACGGCACCTGCATCGGCCCCCGCGACGGTCACTCCCTATGGCTACATGAACCCGTTCGACCCCAACTGGTGGCTGTTGACCTTCAACAACATGATTCGGCTAACCACCCTGCCGCTTGCCTATGCCACGCCCGGCGCGGCCGCCCCTGCGGCGACTTCTCCGCAAGGCTACCTGAACCCGTTCGACCCCAACGCGTGGCTGGCCGCCGCGCCCACCGCCGCCGGCCCAACCCAGGCCGCAGCACCGGCGCAGGGCAGCCCCTATGTGACCATGCAGACGCCCTACGGTCCGGTCTACACGTTCAACTACGCCGATCCGATGGCGTGGAACAAGCTGTTCGCACAGCCCTTCGCCAAGCCGGGTCAATAGGCTGGCAGCGATAGCGGTCACATCAGGACTTCCGCCCTCCCCGCTTGCGGGGAGGGCTTCTTTTGGGCTGTCGAAGGCGGCGATTAGCCGTTAAGCTTGCCGTCCTCCCGACCGAGAGGCCCTTCCTTGTCATCCAGCATACTCAAACCCGGCGTCGGCAAGACCGAGGCTTGGTCCTGGGCGATGTTCGACTTCGCCAACTCCGGCTACACCACGGTGGTTATCACCGCCGTGTACAACGCCTATTTCGTCGCCGCCATCGCCGGCAATGCCGATTGGGCCAGCCTGGCCTGGACCTCGGCCCTGGCGGTTTCCTATGCCATGGTCATGGTCAGCGCGCCGGCCCTGGGCGCCTGGGCCGACCGCCATCGCGCCAAGAAACGGCTGCTTGCCATCACCGTCATTGGCTGCGCCCTGGCCACCGTGGCGCTCGGCCTGGTCGGGCCGGGCGACATCTGGCTGGCGGCGGCGCTGGTGGTGGCGAGCAATTTCTTCTTCGGCAGCGGCGAGAACCTGATCGCCGCCTTCCTGCCCGAACTGGCGCGCGGACGCGGCCTCGGCCGCCTGTCCGGTTGGGGCTGGGGATTGGGTTACCTGGGCGGCATGCTGACCCTGGGACTCTGCCTGGCCTATGTCGGCCACGCCCAGGGGCAAGGGCAGGGCGCCGACGCCTTCGTGCCGGTCGCCCTGTGGATCACGGCCGGGGTGTTCGTGCTGGCGAGCCTGCCCACCTTCCTGTTCCTCAAGGAGCGCGGCGATCCGCCGGTCGCCTCGGCCCATCCTTTGCTCGGGGCCTACCAGCAGGTTCTGGCCAGCCTGCGCGGCCTGGCCGCCTTTCCCGACCTGGGCCGTTTCCTGGCCTGCATCGTGTTCTACCAGGCCGGCGTCCAGGCGGTCATCGCCCTGGCCGCCGTGTATGCCCAGCAGGCCATGCATTTCAACACCCAACAGACCATCGTGCTGATTCTGGTGGTCAATGTCGCCGCCGCCCTGGGCGCCCTGGTCTTCGGCCATGTCCAGGACCACATCGGCCACCGGCGCTCGATCGCCATCACCCTGGCCGGCTGGCTGGTGACCGTGCTGCTGGCCTGGCTGGCTACCGACGCGGCGCGTTTCTGGCTGGCGGCCCTGATCGCCGGCCTGTGCCTGGGCGCCTCGCAGTCGGCCGGCCGGGCCCTGGTCGGCTACCTCAGCCCGCATGCCCGGCGGGCCGAGTTCTTCGGCCTCTGGGGGCTGGCGGTGAAGCTGTCCTCCATACTGGGGCCGGTCACCTACGGCCTGGCGGTGTGGCTGTCCGGCGGCGATCACCGCTCGGCAATGCTGTCGCTGGGAGGCTATTTCCTGGTCGGCCTGGCCATCCTGGCCTGGGTCGATACCCGGCGCGGCCGTCGCCTGGCCTTGAGAAGGGCGCCCTGACACCCGGCGGGGCGTCTTGCCGGAGGTCTACAACTCCGCCTTCTTGTGATCACGCAGGAAATAGATGCCGAAGCGCACCCGGCCGGCGGCATACTTCCCCTGCTTGGCGAGCAGGGACTGGGCGGTTTCGTTGAGTACGACCAGGGCCTTCATGCCATGCTGTTCGGCGAGTCGTTCCAGGACCTGGATGGACTCGTCCGTCAGGCCCGTGACATCGACGCTGCGTTCCAGCAGCGGCGGCGTCTGGTCCAGCATGTTGTGGGTGGCGGCGGCCAGATGGTCGTGCAGGTTGTTGGCGAAGTAATGCAGCTTCTTCTGGCTGTCTCCGCGCGGCACGAAGGCCTTGATCTCGAGGTGGACCAGGTCATTCTCGTCGACCCGGGCGATCTGGTTGCGGACCAGTTCATCCAGGATGCCACGCGCACTGATGTCCCGGGTCACTCGCGCCGCCAGGGCCTCGAAGCTGCGTTCGGCGTCCTGGCTGGACAGTCGGGGCAAGGGACTCGGCTCGCCGTCAGCCGCACAATACTCCGGCTGGGCCAGCCACAGGGCGATCAGACGGCTGCCCCAGGTCACCATGCGGGGGGTATCCAGGGCCTCTTCCGGTTCTTCGCGCAGGCGCTTCACGTCCTTGCGATAGAGACCGGTCAACAGGCTGATGCGACTGTCCGTGAGGCGCTTGTCCCCCAACGGGAAATCCTCCCGTGCGGCGCGCAGGTAGACGCGCTTCAGCAATTCGCCCAGAGTGGGGTAGGTGATGCCCTTGGCGATCAGGAGCCGTACCAGCGGCCGCAGCAGGTAAGCGACCGCCCGCAGCAGCATCGGATCGGCGTCGATCGGAGCAATCGGTTCCTGCGGTGCTGGGCTGGCGGTCATGGCTGGTTGTTACGGTCCATGCCTGTGGACTCTAGTTTTGAACGTCATCGGCAGTCAATCGTTGTCTTCTGGCCTTGAGGTGGGTTTCATTCACCGTAGCGGGTCTCGACGGTGATCCCCAGGTCCTTCAAAAAACCTATCGGCAAGACGCCGCCGGCGCAGACGATGACGGCATCATTGGTCAGGTTGGCGACCTCTCCTTTATGCTCGATCCTGACCTCGGCGGCGCCGATCTCCTGGACGTTGGACTCCAGCATGACCCTGACCCTGCCCGCCTGCTCGGCCGCCTCCAGGCGTTCGCGGTTCTTCGGCTTGACCCGGCCGAAGGCGTTGCTGCGGTAGGACAGGGTGACCGTGGTGCCGGGTTCTTCGCCGAGCGCGATGGCGGCCTCCAGGGCGGCGTCGCCGCCGCCGACCACCAGCACGTGCTGGCCACGGTACTGTTCCGGGTCGCTCAGCCGATAGACCACCTTGCCCTGTTCCTCGCCGGGTACGCCCAGTTTGCGCGGCGAGCCGCGCCGGCCAATGGCAAGCAGTATGGCGCCGGCAGCGTAGTGCCCCTTCGAGGTGCGAACCTTGAACCGTTTGCCATCGCGTTCAATGCCTTCCAGGCGCTCGCCCAGGTTGAGCCGGATCCGGCTCTTGGCGACGACCTCGCGCCAGATCTCGAACAGGGCCTCCTTGCGGACCTCGCCGACCTTGTATTTGCCGACCAGGGGCAGGTCCATGGGGGCGGTCATCACCAGTTTGTTGCGCGGATAGTGCAGGGTGGTGCCGCCGAGGTCCTGCTCCTGCTCGATGGTGACGTAGCTCAGGCCCAGGTGCTGGGCGGCGAGCGTGGCGGCGATGCCGGCGGGGCCGGCGCCGACGATGACGACATCGTGTTCGGCGCCGGTCCTGGGCCGCTTGCCGATGTTGGCCATGGCCTGCTTGCCCTGCTCGACGGCCTTGCGGATCAGGCCCATGCCGCCCAGTTCGCCGGCGATATAGAGGCCGTCGACGTTGGTCTGGAAATCGGGCTTGACCTCCGGTATGTCCATACCCCGCTTGGCGGTGCCGAACACCAGCCGGATGGCGCCGAAAGGGCAGGCGGCGGCACAGGCGCCATGGCCGATGCAGTGGCTCGGATTGATCAGGGTGCCCTTGCCGTTGACGATGCCGATGGCCTTCTCCGGACAGGCCTTGGCGCAGGCGCCCGAGCCCAGGCACTCGCGCTCGTCGAAGACCGGGTGCAGCGATGGCGGTTCCGTCAATCCGGATCGGACGGCTTCATCGAGAACCTTGCCATGATGGTGACTGCGCCGATGGTTGCGCAGGATGTAGAACAGCAGGATCAGCGCCAGGGGCAATAAATAGATCAGGTAAATCATGCGACAATCATGGCATAATTTGGGAAAATTTACCAATAACGGCGAGTGACGGCGGTGCATCCTGGCAATTGAGCTACCACCGTGCTTGATAGGCTTATCAACCGGAGATTGAAACATAATGGCGGTAACTACCGTGGTGGCTGACTTGCCGCGAACCCGCGCACAAACGGACGGAGGCAAATTGTTTTCTCGGCTGACAATGCTCGGCCTGGCGCTGGCCCTGGTGGCGGCGGCGTGGTTCGTGATTGTCGAGCGCCCCTACAAGGCAGGCTCGGATCTGGGTTATTACATGGGCCTGGTCGGCGGCTCCATGATGCTGATCCTGCTGCTGTATCCACTGCGCAAGAACCTGAAGTCGTTCCAACGGCTGGGCGCATTGCGGCACTGGTTCGCCTTGCACATGGCCTTGGGCATACTGGGCCCGACCCTGGTTATCTTCCATACGGCCTTCGAACTGGGCTCGCTGAACAGCAAGATTGCCTTCCTGTCGATGATGCTGGTGGCTGGCAGCGGCATTGTCGGCCGTTTCATCTATGTGCATATACACCACGGTCTGTATGGCCGCGCTGCCACCCTGGAGGAACAGCGCATGCGGCTGGCCCAAAGCGAGGATGAGGCGAAAACCCTGTTTGCCCACTATCCGGAAATCCGGGATCGCCTGTACTCATTTCATGACCGGGCCCTGGATGCGAAGGTGTCGCTGCCGAACCGAATCTGGCGCTTCATGACCCTGCGCATCCGGGGCCGCGTTCTGCTGTATCGACTGCGCAGGCCATTGCAGCAGGTCCTGATTCGGCAAGCCGCCGAGCAGGGCTGGAACCGGCAAATCCAGAACAGCCACAGGCGTCTGGCCAGGCAAGAGGCGGCCGAGTACGTGGCGATCGTTTGCTCGGTCGCCCAGTTCCAGGCCTGGAAGCGCCTGTTCTCGCTTTGGCATGTCGCTCATATCCCCTTTGTTTTCCTTCTGGTTGGAAGTGGCATAGCCCATGTGGTTGCGGTTCACCTTTATTAAGTTTTTTCTGCTGCTACTGCTGTCCGGTGTGTCCGCCCACGCGGATACACTGGAACTCGCCTTGATGCCCGGCAAGGTGATCCAGGGCCATGCCAAGTACGAGACGGAGTGCCGCAAGTGCCATATCCCGTTCGACAAGGCCGGGCAGAGCCGGCTTTGCCTGGATTGCCACAAGGAAGTGGCGGCGGACGTGCGGGGCAAGACCGGCCTGCACGGACGCCAGGCCGAGCGGGACTGCCGTGCCTGCCATAGCGAACACAAGGGGCGCGCGGCCAGGATCGCCGAGTTCGATCAGGACAAGTTCGACCATGCCCGTACCGACTACCCGTTGCGCGGCAGCCACGCC
>JBAZLW010000123.1:0-7310 GCA_041650095.1 Hydrogenophilaceae bacterium
GCCCGAGGCGTCGTACCAGCCTTGCAGGAACTTGTTCCAGTACGGAATGGTTTCCGACTCCATGCTGTAGACCGCCTGATCGATGAACGGCATGGTCTTGCCGGCATCGGCCAGCAGCCCGGCCGCAGCATCGCCCGGTTCACCCTCGCCTGGATACGGCTCGCCGCGAAAGTTGGGGTTGCGCAGCAAACGTATCTGCCGGTTGGGCTGGTGCACGGTCATCATGTAGGGGCCGGTGCCGACCGGCCAGACATCTAGGGTCTGGTTGTTCTCGGCCATGCCGGGCCGGCCGTACCAGGCATCGACCTCCCAGGGCACCGGGGCGAAGAAGGGCATGGCCAGCCAGTAGACGAACTGGGGGTACTTGCCCTTGACCCGGATGCGATAGGTGTAGCGGTCCACCGTGGCCGCCCCGGCCAGCGGGAACTGACGCAGATCGAGCCAACCCTTTTCACGCTTCGCCGCCTTGTCCAGGTCGCTGCCCAGTTCGCGCAGACCGACGATGTAATCCGCCATCAGGCCGTAGATCGGTGAATGCAGTGCCGGATGGGCCAATCGCTTGATCTGGTAGACGTAGTCGTCGGCAGTCAACTCGCGGCGGCTGGCAAATGCGCCATGGGGCTGGTATCGGATACCTGGCCGGATATGAATCTCGTACACGCTCTCGGCAATGCCTGCGGCGGGGGCGTCAGAGGCCAGCGGCTTGCCGGCGGCATCGAGATAACGCGGCCGGGGAACCTCAAGCGCGGTCAATGGAATCAGCTCATAGGGCCGCAACAGATAATGATATTGGAGCGGCGGCTCGTAGATCTGGCCAATAAAGGCCACTTCGTTGGAACTGTAGGAACGGGCCGGATCGAGATGCTTGGGGCGTTCGCTGAACGCCGCATAGAGTATCTGCTGGCCGCGCTCGGCCGCGGGATAGGGATTGTTTACCGGTCCGGAACAGGCCGACAGAAGGAATAAAAGCGGATATAGAAAAACCGGACGCATTGCCGGCTAGTTTAGCCGAAACGCGCCCGGTTTCATCGGGTGTAAATCCCAGTCTGTCAGACCTTCAGATCGTCCAGGGTCTTGCCGCTGGCGAGGCACTCGCCGACCCAGAGAGGCCGCTTGCCGCGACCGGTCCAGGTCTGCTCCGGATTGGCCGGATTGGCATACTTGGCCGCCACCTTGCCGGTGACGCGGACCTTGCCTTTTTGCTCGGTCAGCAATTCTTCCAGGCTGATCCCCAGTGCCTTGGCCTTGTCGCGGAATTCCTGCACCAGCTTTTGCCGCTCTTCCTTGCCGCGCGAATCGATTTCTTCGACGATAGACTTCTGCAGGGATTTCAGTTCGGCGACAGACAGCGTTTTCAGATTGATACTCATGGTGACCTCGGGCTAAAAATCAGGCGCCGTATTATTACGGAACTGAAATAAAGATATTACCTGCCCACCCGCCACGTCAAGATAAAAATCGAATTCAGTGTTTAGCTTGATCAGGAGCCATATCCGATATATCGGCATAGGGCGGTTTATACTCAATTTTTGCCTGAGTCCGGATCTTATTCAGTTCAACCTCGATTTGCTCCCGTTTCTTCAAATTGGCCAGATAACGCACGATCATCGGCGAAGCCTGCTCATAGCCAACCGGGCGTGCTTCCATATCGGCCAAAACCACGAGCGTCAATTTCCCAGCCTTAGCCGTAGTTAATGTCTCGCCGACCTTCATCGCGTTCAACTTCGCCAGCAGTTCATCAGGAAGGTCTTCCGCCGCCTTGGCCACCTCACGCACTCCGACCGGAATGCCCTTGGCCTGCAACGCCGCGGCGAATTCTCTCGGCCCCTTGGCCTGGCTGGCCAATTCACGCGCCTCGGCAATATTTTCCGGCGTGGTACCGGCAATCAATTCCTGCAATTTATAAATGCGCCGCTGGCTGAACAATTCAGGGTGGCCATCGAAATAGGCCTTGACCTCGGCCTCGGCTGGAGCGGCCGTTTCCTTGGTCAAGGCGGTGATTTGCGCCTCGGCCAGAATCTGCCTGCGGGCGGCGGCGATTTTCATCCGCACCCCGGCCTGGCTGTCGAGTTTCGCCTGTGCAGCCTGCTGGGCAAGCAACTCCTGATCGACGACATTCTTGAGTATTCGATTGGCGATAGTTTGTGATTGATCGGATGGAATTTGGCCGAGTCTTTCCATTTCAGCCTCGATCTGATCAGATGCAACGACTTCGCCATTAACCAGTGCAGCCGCTTTCAACTGATCGCCGCCTTCAATTTTGTTGCAGCCGAACATGAGCAATAAGGACAATATGCCCAGGCTCACCGGCATGACCGATTTAACAACGCGCATCTCCACCCTCCTCACAATATTTCGGCGGCATGATCCGCCAGTCTTGACCGCTCACCTCGGGCCAGCATCACATGACCGCTGTGCGGCCAACCCTTGAAGCGATCGACTACGTAGGTCAAGCCTGAACTGCCCTCGGTCAGATAGGGTGTGTCGATCTGGGCGATGTTGCCCAGACAGACCACCTTGGTGCCGGGACCGGCACGGGTGATCAGGGTCTTCATCTGCTTAGGGGTCAGGTTCTGCGCCTCATCGATGATCAGGAACTTGTTCAGGAAGGTACGGCCGCGCATGAAGTTGAGCGACTTCACCTTGATGCGCGAGCGGATCAGGTCCTGGGTCGCCGCCCGGCCCCACTCGCCCGCCTCGTCGTCGGATTTGTTGAGTACATCCAGGTTGTCCTCGAGGGCGCCCATCCAGGGGGTCATCTTCTCTTCCTCGGTGCCGGGCAGGAAACCGATGTCCTCGCCCACCGGCACTGTCACCCGGGTGAAGATGATCTCGCTGAACAGCTTCTTTTCCAGCGTCTGGGCCAGGCCCGCCGCCAGGGTCAGCAAGGTCTTGCCGGTGCCGGCCTGGCCGAGCAGGGTGACGAAATCGATATCCGGGTTCATCAGCACATTGAGGGCGAAATTCTGCTCGCGATTGCGCGCGGTGATGCCCCATACGCTGTTCTTCTGGTGGCTGTAGTCCTTGATCGTGGCCATGGCCACCGTCTTGCCGGCCACCTCGGAAACCATCGCATAGAAGGGCTTGGTGCCCTCCTGGTAGACGAACTCGTTGACCAGCATTGTCGGGCTCAACGGCCCGGTCAGGCGGTAATGCACCCGGCCGTCCTGTTGCCAGGACTCCATTCCCTTGCCGTGGCTGTCCCAGAAATTTTCCGGCAGTTCACGCACGCCGCCGTAAAGCAGGTCGGTGTCTTCGAGCACCTTGTCGTTGAAGTAATCCTCGGCCAGGAAACCCAGCGCGCGGGCCTTGATGCGCATGTTGATGTCTTTCGACACCAGGATGACGTGCCGGCTGGGGTACTTGTGCTGCAGGTAGGACACCACGCCGAGCAACTGGTTGTCCACCTTGCTGGCCGGCAGCACGGCGGAGATGTCGCTCTGGATGCTGTTGGTCTGCAGATAGAGTCGGCCGGTGGCGGCGTTATGGCTATGCGGTCCGAGCGGGATGCCCTGCTCGATATCCAGTTCCTGGGTGCTGACGATCTCCTCCAGGAAGCGGCTGGCCTGGCGGCCGTTGCGGGCCACCTCGGTGACGCCCTTCTTGTTGTTGTCCAGTTCCTCCAGAGTGGCCATCGGGATGTACAGGTCATGTTCCTGGAACCGGAACAGACAGGTCGGATCATGCAGCAAGACGTTGGTATCGAGGACGAAGAGTTTGCTCTGGGGTTTGGGTTTGCGGGCCATGGGCTCTATCGGTTGAGGGTTGCGGGATCAGAGGGACTGCACGAACGCCAATACGTCCTGTACGTGGTTGGGCACCTTCACGGCCCGCCAGGCCTTGGCGATGCGGCCGTCACGGTCCAGGACAAAGGTACTGCGTTCGATGCCGCGCACCTTTTTGCCGTACATGTTTTTCATTTTGATGACACCGAACACCTCGCAGGCCTTTTCGTCCGGGTCGCTCAACAATTCAAAAGGCAGGTTCAACTTGGCCTTGAAACCTTCATGGGATTGCAGGCTGTCCCTGGAGATGCCGAACAATTCACACCCGGCCGCCTGGAACGCCGCATGGCTGGCCGCGAAATCCTGGCCCTCCGTGGTGCAGCCGGGCGTATTGTCCTTGGGATAGAAATAGAGGACCACGCATCTACCCCGATAATCGGCCGGGCGAAACCGAACCTCTCCCGTACCCGGCAACTCGAAATCCGGAACCAACTGGTTTTCCATAGGGTGTCCTGTTGATGATTGTCTGGCTGCCATTATGGGGTTGGACATCTGGCAGCGGCAACAGAGGCCCTAAAGTTAGCGGGATTTCTTCCGTTAATCTGCGAGACTAGTAGGATTGTCCAACCCATCGATGGAGCCGAACGTGTTCAACAAAGCCGGCAGTTCGATCCAACTCAAGGTCGCCCTTGCAGTTTCCATAGTCTTCATCGCCATCCTGATCGTTTCCACCTTGCTTACGGTCGATAGCGAACGCCGACTGGCCAGCCAGGTTGGCATGGACAAGGCGGCCGTCATGGGCAACTCGTACTTCGACGGCGTCAACACCATGATGTTGACCGGCAACCTGGACCAGAAGGCCTCGTTGCGCGAGAAGCTGATGGTCGACGGGTTACTCGATCTTCGCATCGTTCAGGCCCCCGGCAAGATCAACCCGACGCCGGCCGCCGAATCCATGCCCCAGGACGATCTGGACACCCGCGCGCTCGCCGGTGAAAAAGTCACCTCGCTGAGCGCAAGGAACGGCCAGCGCATCGTCACCGTCGTCACCCCGATCAAGGCAAGCAGCAATTACCACGGCACCAACTGCCTGACCTGCCACCAGGTCGAGGAAGGCGCCGTGGTCGGCGCCGTACGCACCACCTATTCCCTGGCCACACTGGACGGACAGCACAACCGCAACCTGCTGATCAACACCGGCATCAACATCGCACTCTTCGTCGGCGGTCTCGTGCTGGTTTTTTTCATCCTGCGCCGCATCGTGATCAAGCCCTTGCTGGCCATCCGGCATGCCATGCATGACATCGAGCAGGATGCCGATCTGACCCGGAAAATCAGCATCACCCGCTCCGACGAAGTCGGCATGCTGGCCAATTCGATCGACAGCATGCTGGAAAAATTCCGCGCCAGCCTGTCACGGGTGGCGGAAACGGCCGGGCGCGTCTCCAGTGCCGCGGACCGCATCGCCAGCGTATCGGAAGGCACCGCCAACGCGGCCGCCCAACAGCGCACCGAGACCGACCAGACGGCCCAGTTCATCGGCGACCTGCGCGGCATTGCCGGTGAGGTCGGCGACAGCGCCACCCAGGCCGCCAGCGTCTCGGAAGAAGCCGAGCGGCAGGCCACCCAGGGCACGGCGATGACCCGCGAAGCGATCGGCGGCATCCTCAATCTGGTCAGGGAAATCGAAGCCACGGCAGAGATCATCGAGCAACTCGACAAGCGCAGCCAGAACGTCAGCAACGTGCTCGACGTGATCCGGGAGATCGCCGAGCAGACCAACCTGCTTGCCCTCAATGCCGCCATCGAGGCCGCCCGCGCAGGCGAGGCCGGACGCGGTTTCGCCGTGGTCGCGGACGAGGTGCGCAAGCTGGCCACCCGCTCGCACGAATCCACCCGCAGCATCGAGGATATCGTCAGCCAGTTGCAGAACGAGGCCCGCCAGGCCGTCAGCACCATGGGCCATGCCCGCGCCAGCGCCGAGCACGACAGCAAGCAACTGGAACAGGCGCTCGTCAGTCTCGATCAGATCGTCGCCCGGGTCACTGAAATCCGGGCAATCAACGACCGCATGGCCACCTCGGTCGGACAGCAGCGCAACCTGACCACCAGTTCCAGCGAGAAGGTGCTCAATATCAGCCGCATCGCCGACCATACCGCCAGCGAGGCCATGCAGACCCGCGGCGTCAGCGAGGAGCTGGTCAACCTGGCGCGCGAACTGAACACCCTGGTCAAGCAGTTCAGGCTCTGACCATGAAGCCCGCGCTGGCTAGACCTGGATCAGCTCCAGCGCATTGCCGTCCGGGTCGCGGCAAAACAGCGCCCGGCGTCCGGATCGGCTGAGGCTGAACGGCACCCCAGCTGCCGTCAGCCTGGCCTGCATGGCCTGCAAATCCATCACCCCCAGCGCGGTGTGGCGATCCCGGCCACCATGCTCCGGCCTGCCCTCGACCGGATCGGGATTGGCCAGCCTGAGCAGGTGGATCTGGCCACCGCCGCCAACGTCATACCAGACCCCGGGGAAACCCAGATCGGGCCGATCCGGACAGGCGACCAGGCCCAATACACCCTCGTAGAATGACCGCGCACGGTCGAGGTCGGCAATCAGCAACGAGGCATGCAGCAGGCCGGTAATGCTAGACATGATGGTCTCCTTCCAGTTTTCCCGAGAACAGGCAGGCCGCGACGATCAGGGCGCCACCCAGCCATTCCCGCGTGGTCATCACCTCATCGGCCCAATACCAACTGAAGAAGGCCGCCGCCACCAGTTCGGTCAACAGGATGACGATGGCCCGGTTGGCCGGGGTATGGGCGAGCCCATACTGGGCGGTCAGGGTCGCCGCCACCAGCAGCCCGCCAGTGAGCAGCACCAGGCCCAGATGGCTCGGCCCCAAGGTGGCCAGCACGGCCGCTGCGTCGCTGCCCGTGGTGGCGGGCCAGGATGCGATCAGCAGCACGCCCGCGAAGATCCAGACGCTGCGGCGCCGGGTCGAGACATGCTTGAGGCGGCGCGCCAGCACATTGGACAGGGCAAAGGTCACCCCCGCAGACAGGCCCAGCCATTCGGCGGCATTTTTCGGCAGCGGCAATGGATTGTCCGGGCTGAACAACATGACGACCGCCCCGGCCAGCGACATGGCCATGACCAGCAGACCCCAGCCGCCTGTCCGTTCGTGCAACAAATAGCGCGAAAACATCACGGTCCAGAGCGGGGCAAGATAGAACAGCAGCAACACCCGCATGATCTCGCCCTGGATCACCGCCAGGACATAGGCCAGGTTGGTCCAGCCGGCGGTCAAGGCCACCGCCAGGAGCATGCTGCGATTGCCGGATGGCCAGTCGCGCCGGGGCAGGTAGAGCAGCAGCATGACGGCCAGGGCAACCAGATAGGTCAGCAGGGAGGACAGGCTGCCTGACAGGCCGGCCTGTTCGAGCAGGCGATAGGGATACCAGACGACACCCCATATCGAGGCTGCCACGACCAGGGCAAGGGGGGCCAACCAGCGGCGGGAGAGTGCGAACATACGTATAATTGCGCTTTTTCCGAGAGAGTTCGTCGAAGTGAATCCCCGTCTGAACCAGTTG
>JBAZLW010000124.1:0-7302 GCA_041650095.1 Hydrogenophilaceae bacterium
GGGAAGGCGACGCCTACCAGGGCGACTACGTGAAGATGATGGCCGAGGGCATCTACGCCCTCCACGGCGACCGCTACAAGCGCGCCGCCGCCGACGTGAGCGCTGGCGCGCCGGAGGCCGCAGACGCCCCCGATGACCACCTCGACGCCCTGATCGCCAACGCCAAGCGCCTGCTCGGCCCCGACTACGACTACATCCACGGCTACGCCCTGGAGGAGCAGCTGGGCGACGGCCGCAACGACCTGACCGAATTCGGCGTCGTCTTCGACCACTGGTTCTCCGAACGTACCCTGCACGACGCCGGCCTGATCGACCGCGCCGTCGCCGCCCTGCAGAAGCACGGCCACATCTACGAGCAGGACGGCGCGCTGTGGTTCCGCTCGACCGCCTTCGGCGACGAGAAGGACAGGGTTGTACGGCGCGACAACGGCATCTACACCTATTTCGCCGCCGACATCGCCTACCACCTGAACAAGTTCGAACGCGGCTTCGACCAAGTGATCGACGTCTGGGGCGCCGACCATCACGGCTACATAGCGCGCGTGAAGGGCGCCCTCCAGGCCGCCGGCGCCGACCCGGACCGTCTCACCGTGGCCCTGGTCCAGTTCGCCGTGCTCTGGGAAGGCGGCCAGAAGAAGTCGATGTCCACCCGCTCCGGCCAGTACGTCACCCTGCGCGAGTTGCGCGGCGAAGTCGGCAACGATGCCTGCCGGTTCTTCTATGTCCTGCGCAAGTCCGACCAGCATCTCGACTTCGACCTCGACCTGGCCAAGTCGCAGACCAATGAGAATCCGGTCTATTACATCCAGTACGCCCATGCCCGGATCAGCCGGGTGCTGCAAGCCTGGGGCGGCGACGTGCGCGACCTCGCCGACGCCGACCTGACCCGGCTGGAACACGTCAGCGAACTGGCCTTGCTCAACCGCCTGGCCGAGTTCCCCGAGGTCTGCGCCAGCGCCTCGCGCGAGATGGCGCCGCACCTGGTCGCCTACTACCTCAAGGAACTCGCCGCCGACCTGCACGGTCTCTACGTGGCCTGCCAGTTCCTGGTCGACGACGAGGCGCTGAAGCAGGCCCGCCTGGCGCTGATCACCGCGACCCGGCTGACCCTGAAGAACGGCCTGGCCCTGTTGGGGGTGAGCGCCCCCGACCAGATGTAACGCTCATGACGATCTCCGCTCTCGCCATGAGCGTTTCCCCCACCCCGGCCCTCCCCCGCCCGCGGGAGAGGTGGCTTTCGTGTCGCTGACGCGACATTTACGTTAAGGAGACTGCACGACCATGGCACGCCGGGATTACAAGAACGCGGGGGCGCGTGCCTCCGGCAAGCGCGGCGGCCCGTTCAAGATTCTCTTCTTCGGCATCCTGCTCGGCCTGATCGTGGCCGGCGTGATGGCCTGGTATCTGCTGCCGCGTGCCAGCGACTTCCGTAAGGTGGAATCCGCCCCCATGGTGCAGACCCCGCCAACCGCGATCGCCACCCCGGCCAAGCCGGTCACGCCGCCGCCCACCCCCTCCAACTACACCTTCTACGACATCCTGCCCGGCAACCAGGCGCCCAAGCCCGGGCAACCGGCACAAAACAAGGAACAGTGGTGGCTGCAGGTGGCCGCGCTGAAAAACGCCCAGGACGCCGATGCCCTGCGCGCGAGGCTGACCCTGCTCAACCTGAATGTCATGGTCCAGGTGACCGCCGGCGACCCGCCCCTGCACCGGGTCCGCATCGGGCCGTACAAGAGCCAGGATGCCGCCGAATCGACGCGCGAGACATTGATCGTGAACAATTTCGAGGCCAGGCTGCTCAAAGAGCCTGCCCCCCAATAGGAGACCTACCGATGCGCCTTGCCCACCTCATCGCCACCCTCGCCCTTGCACTGCCCCTCGCCTGGGGCCCAGCGACCTCCACCGCGGCAGAGGCCGGCAAGGATTACACGGTCCTTGCTCCCGCCCAGCCGACCGACAGTCGGGGCAAGGTCGAGGTCATCGAATTCTTCGCCTATACCTGCCCGCACTGCTTCGACCTGGAGCCGGAACTGAATGCCTGGGCCAAAAGACTGCCGGCCAATGTCGTGCTCAAGCGCCAGCCGGTGATCTTCTCCGACGACTGGGAGCCCATGGCCCGCGCCTATTTCGCCCTTGAGGCGCTCGGCGCCGTGGACAAGTTGCATGCCGATGTCTTCAACGCCATCCACATCCAAGACAAGCAACTCATGGAACCCGATACCTTCTTCGACTGGGGCGTCAAACAAGGCCTCGATCGCGCGAAGCTGAAGTCCGCCTACAACGCCTTCTCGACCGCCGCCAAGATCTCCCGCGCCAAGCAATTGCAGAAGTCCTACAAGATCAGCGGCGTGCCGGCCCTGGCCGTGAACGGCAAATACCTGACCAGCGCCACCATGACCGGCAACAACGCCAACACCCTTAAAGTGGCGAGCGAACTCATCCGCATGGAAAGCCGGGGCGGTCGCGGCAAATAGGCGGTTCTTGATCCGGGTCGTGATCGCAATGGTGCGGATTTCCTAACTCCGCTTCCTTTGCGCTAAGATGAATCGGCAATCTGATAATAAACGGACCCTATGAACCCGATTCGCATCCTCATCATCGACGACCACCCGCTCATCCGCCTTGGCGTGCGTCACTCCGTGGAAAGCCTGCCGGACCTGTCGGTCAGCCAGGAATGTGCGGACATGGCCTCGGTGCGTGACTGGCTGGCCGGCGGCGGCCAGGCCGACGTGGCGGTGCTGGATCGCAGCCTGCCCGACGGCGACGGCCTGGACCTGGTGCCGGTACTCAAGGGCGCCGGCATGAAGGTGATCATCCTGACTGTTGAGGATGGCGACGAGGAGATCCGCGCCGCCATCGAATCGGGCGTCGACGGCTACCTGCTCAAGTCTTCCGACACCGACCAGATCAGCCATGCCATCGGCATGGTGCTCCAGGATGCCGGCGCCTTCCCGCCCGCCGTTCTGCAGAAGCTCTACCGCGCCGGCGCCCAGGACAACCCGCTCGACCAGTTGTCCGCGCGCGAACTGGAGATTGCCGAATACGTCGCCCAGGGCCTCAGCAACAAGGTCATCGGCGCCCGGTTGAACCTGTCCGACAACACGGTGCGCAACCACTTGGCCAACATCATGCAGAAGCTCAACTTCCACAACCGTGTGCAAGTGGCCACGCTGGTGCTGCAGCACCTGAAAAAGACCCGCCGCGCGTGACCCGTCCAATCCGAGCCGCCTTCGAAGCCCTGGTCCGCACGCTGCTGGTGCTGGGGCTGGCGTTCTCGCCCCTGGCCCAGCCCATGGCCCTGGCCGCGCTGGGCAGCGCGCCGCAGGCCGCCATGGCCGGCTGTCCGCATCACGCCGACTCGATGCAAAACAATACCGGCCCGGAACAGCCCAAGCCGGGCGACTGCTGCTACAAGAAGGGCTCGCCCTGCCATTGCGCGATGACCGTCGCACTGCCGGCGACCATCACCCTGACGATCGAGGCCGCCGCCTCCGAGCATCCGGTCACGGCCCCCCGCCTGGCCGCCTCGCTGCTGCCCACGCCCGAACCGCCGCCGCCGCGAACCTGAACCCATACCGCCCCACCACGGGGCTTTATCCATTCCCTTATCCATAGGAATGGCGTTTGTGTTCAAGCGTGAGGGTTCACTATGTCCTGCCCTAAATGCCAAGGCCACGGCCATCGCCGCTGGCCGCTATTCCTAGCCATTATCGCCGGCGTCCTGTTGGCCACCGTCGTACTGGCCGCCGAGTCCACCCTGTCGATCGACGAGGCCGGCCACCTGGCCCAGGAACGGCAACCGCTGCTGGCTGCCGGTGAGGCCGGCATTTCCGCACTGCGCGAAGATGCCATCGCCGCCGGCCAGTTGCCTGACCCCAAGCTAATCGTCGGCGTCGAGGGCCTGCCGACCGATAGCTTCAGTCTCACCCGCCAGGAAATGACCCAGACTGTGGTCGGTCTATCCCAGATGATCCCGGGCGGCAACAAACTGGCTCTGGCTGGCCATCGGCTGGAGCACATGGCCAGCCGCGACACCATCGCCCTGGAGGCGGAGCGGCGCCGGATCGTCCGTGAGGCCAAGCTGGCCTGGCTGGACGCCTACGGCGCTGACGCCGGGCTGGAGCTGGCGCGCGGGATCGAGGCCGAATTCATCCGCCAGACCGAATGGGACCAGGTGGCCTACAAGACCGGCCAACTGGCCCAGGACGAAACCCTGGCCCAGCGCGCGATGCTGGAGGCGGCCCGCAACCGGCTGACCGAACTGGCGGCACAGAAAGCCCGGGCCCAGGCCACCCTGGTGCGCTGGCTTGGTGAAGCCGGGCGCCGGGCGCTGGCACCCCTGGCCACCGTGGCCGCCCCGCCCGACCTGGCCAGCCTGAACGCAAAACTGGATGACCATCCCGAGATCCGCTCCCTTCAAGCCGGACTGGATGCGGGCCGCACCGACGGTGAGATGGCTCGCCAGGCCTACAAGCCGGACTGGAGCGTGGATTTTTCCTATGGCATCCGCGGTGAGGGTCGGCCCGACACGGTCAAGCTGATGGTCGGCGTCGACCTGCCACTGTTCCCGGAAAAACGCCAGGACCGCCGCCTGGCCGCCCGGTTGGCCGAGGTGCAACAGATGGAGGCGATGCTGGAAGACCGCCGCCGCATGCTGGCGGCCGACCTGGCCAGCACGTGGTCCGACTGGCAAAGCGCGGATAGTCGACTGACACGGCTCGAACAGGACATCCTGCCCCTGGCGACGCAACGCATCGCCAGCGCACTGACCGCTTACACGACCGGCCGGGTTGGCTATGACCGGGTGCTGGAAGCGCGCCGGGCCGAACTGGAAGCACGCCTGGAAACACTCAATTTGGCAGTGGCTCGCGCCAAGGCTGCGGTCATGCTCCAGTACTACCAATGAGGAGACGGACATGAACACCAACATCAAGCTCGCCGTGACCCTGGTAGCCGGCCTGGCCGTCGGTGCCAGCGCAGTGTATGTCACCCTGAAACCGGCCGGACTGGCAACCTCCTCGTCCGCCCCCAAAACTGAACAGAAAGCCCTCTACTGGTACGACCCCATGGTACCGGACCAACACTTCGACAAGCCGGGCAAGTCACCCTTCATGGACATGGACCTGGTGCCCAAATATGCCGACGAGGAGGCCGGCGCCGGGGTCAAGATCGACCCGCGCACCTCCCAGAGCCTGGGCGTGCGCACCGCCGTGGCCGAGACCGGGCGGCTCTGGCGCCGCATCGACACGGTCGGCACGGTGAAGGCCGACGACAATCGGATCGAGATGGTCCAGACCCGGGTCGGCGGCTGGCTGGAGGGTCTGCACATCCACGCCGTCAACGACCCGGTGAAGCGGGGCCAACTGGTCGCCGAGATCTACAGCCCCGAGTTGTATGCCGCCCAGGAGGAATACCTGCTCACGCTCAAGCATCCGGAAGACCCGGCCTGGCGCGGCGCGGCGCGCCAGAAGCTGGCCTTCCTGGGCCTCGGCGAGGCGCAGATCGCCGGCCTGGAAAAGACCGGGCGGGCGCAGCGGCGGGTAGCCTACTACGCCCCGGCCGGCGGCATCGTCACCAACATCGCCGTGCATCCGGGCGCGGCGGTCAGTGCCGGCATGCCCCTGATGGAGATCACCGACCTGGGCCGGGTCTGGGTGACCGCCGACGTGGTGGAGAACGAACTGGCCTGGATCGCGCCCGGCAAGACCGCCGAGATCACCTTCAACGCACTGCCCGGCGAGACCTTCGCGGGCAAGGTCGACTACATCGCTCCCAAGCTCGACCCGGCTACCCGTACTGTGCCGGTCCGTATCGTGCTGAACAACCCCGGCCTGAAATTGAAGCCCGGCATGTACGCCAATATCACCTTGTATGGCGGCAAGGGCGAAGAAGGCGTGGTGGTGCCCAGCGAGGCCGTGATCCAGACCGGCAAGCGGGCCGTGGTGCTGATCGCCGAGGCAGCCGGCCGCTTCCGTCCGGTGGAGGTAAAGACCGGCATGGAGAGCGACGGCAAGACCCTGATTCTGGATGGTCTCGCCGGCGGCGAAAAATTGGTGGTGTCGGGCCAGTTCCTGATCGAGTCCGAGGCCAATCTGAAGGGTGCCCTGGAGCGCATGAAACCGGTCGGCAGCCAGTCCTGGAGCGGCACCGCGCGGATCGTCACGGCCGATCCGAAGAGCGGAGCCCTGACCATGGAGCACGACCCCATCCCGGCCCTGAAATGGCCGGCCATGACCATGGACTTCAAGGTCGCCGCCCCGGCCATCCTGGGCGGCCTGAATAAGGGCCAGGCGGTCGAGTTCGACCTGGCCAAGGAAGGCGGCGACTACGTGGTGACCGCGATCCGGCCGGCCGCCGGTCCGACGAATTGAGGGAGCCGACATGATCGCAAAACTGATCGGCTGGTCGATCCAGAACCGTTTTCTGGTCCTCCTCGCCACCCTGATCGCCACCGCCTGGGGCGTGGTCGCGGTGCTGAAGACCCCGGTCGACGCCCTGCCCGACCTGTCCGACGTCCAGGTCATCATCCGCACGCCCTACATGGGCCAGGCGCCCAGGGTGGTCGAGGACCAGGTCACCTACCCGCTCGCCACCACCATGATGTCGGTGCCGGGCGCCAAGGCGGTACGGGCCTATTCGATGTTCGGCGACTCCTACGTCTACGTCCTGTTCGAGGATGGCACCGACCTGTACTGGGCCCGCTCCCGCGTGCTGGAGTACCTGAACAGCGCCGCCGACCGCCTGCCGGCCGGGGTGAAACCGGCGATCGGGCCGGACGCCACCGGGGTCGGCTGGATCTACGAATACGCCCTTACCGACCGCAGCGGCAAGCGCGACCTGGCGCAATTGCG
Source organism: Hydrogenophilaceae bacterium (assembly GCA_041650095.1). Taxonomy (GTDB): domain Bacteria; phylum Pseudomonadota; class Gammaproteobacteria; order Burkholderiales; family Thiobacillaceae; genus Parasulfuritortus. The sequence continues at coordinate 6,855 of JBAZLW010000124.1, forward strand.
CTCGCTCCAGGACTGGTTCCTGAAATACGAGTTGCAAGCCCTGCCGAACGTCTCCGAGGTCGCCACCGTCGGCGGCATGGTCAAGCAGTACCAGATCATCGTCGACCCGGACCGGATGCGGGCGCTGGGCATTCCGCTCGACGAGATGATGGCGGCGGTGCAGCGCGCCAACCAGGAGTCCGGCGGCTCGGTGGTGGAGATGGCCGAGGCCGAATACCTGGTCCGGGTCACCGGCTACCTGAAATCGGTCGACGACATCCGCAAGATCCCGCTCCGTGCCGCCGGCGGCACCCCGGTCCTGCTGGGCGACGTCGCCCGGGTGCAGATCGGCCCCCAGCTCCGGACCGGCATCGCCGAGCTGAATGGCGAGGGCGAGGTGGTCGGCGGCGTCATCCTGATGCGCTCGGGCGCCAATGCCATGACCACCCTCGATGCGGTCAAGGCCAGG
>JBAZLW010000125.1:0-7290 GCA_041650095.1 Hydrogenophilaceae bacterium
GGCACCGACCTTGCCGGCGCCCGGCAGCTTGTCCATGAGCGAGGACAGCCCGCCCAGTTTCTTCATCTGCTGCATCTGGGACTTGAAGTCCTCCAGGTCGAAGCCCTTGCCGGACTTCAGCTTCTGCACCGTCTTCATGGCCTCGGCGTGGTCGACCGCCTTGTGCGCCTCCTCGATCAGCGACAGCACGTCGCCCATGCCGAGGATGCGGCTGGCCATCCGCTCCGGGTGGAACACCTCGATGCCGCTGAGTTTCTCACCGACGCCGACCACCTTGATCGGCTTGCCGGTGATCTGGCGTACCGACAGGGCGGCGCCGCCGCGGGCGTCGCCGTCCAGCTTGGTCAGGGCGACGCCGGTGAGCGGCAGGGCGTCGTTGAAGGCCTTGGCGGTGTTGACCGCGTCCTGGCCCTGCATGGCGTCGACCACGAACAGGGTCTCGATCGGGTCGAGGGCCTTATGCAGCTCCTGGATCTCCCGCATCATCGCCTCGTCGATGTGCAGGCGGCCGGCGGTGTCGACGATGAGGACGTCGTGGAAGTGGCGCTTGGCGTGGTCGAGCGCGGCCAGGGCGATGTCGAGCGGTTTCTGGTCGGGCGACGAGGGAAAGAAGTCGGCCTCGGCCTGGCCGGCCACCATTTTCAACTGGTCGATGGCGGCGGGGCGGTAGACGTCGGTCGAGACCAGCAGCACCTTCTTCTTGCCGCGCTCGCGGATCAGGCGGACCAGCTTGCCGCAGGTGGTGGTCTTGCCGGCGCCCTGCAGGCCGGCCATCAGGAACACCGCCGGCGGCTGGGTGGCGAAGTTCAGCGGCGCGGCCTGCTCGCCCATCAGGGCGGTCAGTTCCTTGTGCACAATGCCGATCAGCATCTGGCCCGGGGTCAGGCTTTGCAGCACCTCCTGGCCGGCGGCCTTGTCCTTCACCCGGGCGATGAAGTCGCGCACCACGGGCAGGGCGACGTCGGCCTCCAGCAGGGCGACGCGCACCTCGCGCAGGGCGTCCTGGATGTTGTCTTCGGTGAGCCGGCCCTGGCCGCGCAGGTTCTTGACGACCCGGCCGAGTCTTTCAGTGAGATTATCGAACATGCTCTAAGAGACTATCTAATCGGCTAAACTGGTGCAGTCTAGCAAATTGACAGCCATTAATAATGCCTGAAGCACTCCTTTATCTGCTTTTGGTCGCGGCCTACCTCGGGCTGTCGGCGTATTTCCGTCCCGGCGGCGCCGCTTGCTGCCGCCCGACCGGGTTGAACCGGCTGCTCCTGTTCGTCCCACTGACACTGCACCTTTACCTGCTGGACGAGTTGATCCTGCCAGGTTCCGGCCTCAGCCTGGGGTTCGGGACTTCATTATCGGCCGTGGCAGCCCTGACCGTGTTGTTCTATGGTCTGGCGGCCTGGCATTACCCCCTGGCGGGGATGCAGAGCTTCGTGCTGCTGTTCGGGGCCCTGGGCGTCCTGCTGCAAGCGATGATGCCTGAAGGACTAGCCATCCCGACCGCCGGACAGCCCCTGTTCCGCCTGCACATGCTGGCGGCATTCGCCGCCTATGGCCTGTTTGCCGTGGCCGCCCTGCATGCCGTCCTGATCTCCCTGGCCGAGAAACATCTGCACAAGCCGATGCTACCCAACATGGTCACCGGGTTGCCTCCCCTGCTGACCCTGGAAAAGCTGCTGTTCCGCATGGTCGAACTGGGCTTCCTGATCCTGACCTTGACCCTGTTATCCGGCATATTCTTTTCCGAGTCGATTTATGGCCGCCCCTTTCCGATGACCCATATGACTGTGTTCGGGATCGCCTCCTGGGTGATCTACGCCGCCCTGCTGTTCGGGCGTCGCATCTACGGCTGGCGGGGCAAGACGGCGATCTACTGGACCCAGGCCGGCTTTGCGACCTTGCTGCTGTCCTATGTCGGCGTGAAATTCGTCCTGGAAGTGCTGCTGGGTAGGCCTTGACAGGTAAAACCCCGGCCCTAGACTTAGGGCCGTGTTCTTCACGCGACTTCCGGTTTGGACCAGATACCTTTAGGCGCCCTGTTGCTGGCGCTGCTCCTGCTGTTGATCCTGTCGGGCTTTTTCTCCGGTTCCGAGACCAGCATGATGGCGGTGAACCGCTATCGGCTGAAGACCCTGGCCAAGGCCGGTCATCGTGGCGCCAAGCTGGCCGAGTGGTTGCTGGCGCGTACCGACCGGCTGCTATCGGTCATCCTGCTGGGCAACAACCTGGTCAACTCGGCCGCCGCCGCGCTCGTGACGGTGATCACCTTCCGGACCTTCGGCGAGAGCGAGCTTTCCCTGACCCTGGCCACGGTGGGCGTGACCTTCCTGATCCTGATCTTTTCCGAGGTGACGCCCAAGGTGATCGGGGCCTCGTATCCGGAACGCATCGTGCCAGTCGTGAGTTATCCGCTGGCGCTCCTGCTCAAGCTGTTTCACCCGCTGATCTGGTTCATCAACCTGTTTGTGCACGGGCAATTGAAGCTGCTCCGTCTCAAGGTCGTCGAGGATGGCGGCGCCAACCGGATGGGCGTCGAGGAAATGCGTACCTTGCTGGCCGAGTCGGGCAGTTTTCTGCCGCAATCCCATCGCGGCATGCTGCTCAACCTGTTCGATCTGGAAAAACTGACCGTCGATGATGTCATGCTGCCGCGCGGCGAGATCGAGGCCATCGATCTGGATACCTCGCCGGACGAGATCGTCCAGCACTTGCAGACCAGTCATCATGCCCATCTGCCGGTGTTCCGGAATGAGCTCAACGAGATCGTCGGCATCGTCCACGTCCGCCGGGCCCTGGCCCATATCGGTGAAACCGCGTTCGACGCGGAGGTCTTCCGCGAAGGGCTCAAGGCGGCCTATTTTGTCCCTTCCGGGACACCGTTGCTGACCCAGTTGAGCCAGTTCCAGGAAAACCGGCAGTCCCTTGGCCTGGTTGTCGATGAGTACGGCGAACTGCTGGGCCTGGTCACGGTGGAGGATGTCCTCGAGGAGATCGTCGGCGAGTTCGCCGGGGTCAACCCGCTTCATGGTCGCGGCTGGATCTCCGATGGCGAGGGCGGTTATCTGGTCGAGGGGACGGCCAGCCTGCGCGAGCTCAACCGCAAGCTCGGCCTCCATTTCGCACTTGAAGGCGCACGTACCTTGAACGGCCTGATCCTGGAATATCTGGAGGCGATGCCGGAGGCCGGCGTGACCATCCGGCTCGCGGGGTGTACTGTCGAGATCGTCCAGGTGGCGGGGCGCAAGGTAAAGACGGCGCGGATCCGCCCTGAGAATAAGTACTGAACGCTTTGACATTTGCATGTACCCTATGCATTATCGACTGTAGATACTTGTATTCATGCGGGAAAGGGAGCTTTTGTGGCCGCCAGTGTTGCCAGTAATCTGACCGGCCTGTGCCGAGCTCTGGTTCAGCAGGGGTTGTTGGGCCAGGATGAAGGTGAAACGTTGCAGGCCCAGGCCAAGGCGGCGGGTGAAAATATTGTCGCTCACCTGGTGCGAGCCAAGCGTTTCCGGCCGGCGCAGCTTGCAACCTTTTCCTCGATCACCTATGGCCTGCCCTTCTTCGATCTCGATGCCCTGGACCCGGCCGTCATCCCAAGTGGGGTAGTCGACTACAAGCTGATCGAAAAGCATCGCGTCATACCGCTCGCCAAGCGGGGCAACCGCCTTTACCTGGGAGTTTCCGACCCCAGCAACCTGCAGGTACTCGACGACGTCAAGTTCCAGACCGGCCTGGCCGTCGAACTGGTGGTGCTGGAGGACGACAAGCTTGCCCATTACCTGGAAAAGAACGTCGAAACCGGGCGGGAGGACATCCTCAAGAGCATCGATACCGACGATCTCAACCTCGAATTCACCGATGACGAGGCCCAGTCCGCAGCCGATACCGCCGCGGCGCAGGATATCGACGATGCCCCGGTGGTGCGCTACCTCCAGAAGATCATGCTGGATGCCATCAACGGCAACGCCTCGGATATCCATTTCGAACCCTACGAGAAGTTTTTCCGCATCCGCTACCGTATGGACGGCATCCTCTACGAGATCGCCCAGCCGCCGCTGGCGATCAAGGAAAAGATCGCTTCCCGGATCAAGGTGATCTCCAAGCTGGATATCTCGGAGAAGCGGGTGCCGCAGGATGGCCGGATGAAGCTGGTGGTGTCGCGCAAGAGGACTGTGGATTTCCGGGTCAGCACGCTGCCGACGCTGTATGGCGAAAAGATCGTCATGCGTATCCTGGATTCCACCACGGCGCTGGATACCAAGATCGATCAACTGGGTTATGAGCCCCAGCAACTCGCTCATCTGCTCGAGGCCATCGAGCGTCCCTATGGCATGGTGCTGGTGACCGGCCCGACCGGCAGCGGCAAGACGGTGTCGCTGTATTCCTGCCTGAACATACTGAACAAGCCCGGCGTCAACATCTCCACCGTCGAAGACCCGGTGGAAATCCAGTTGCCGGGCATCAACCAGGTCAACGTCAACGAAAAGGCCGGTCTCAATTTCTCCAATGCCCTGCGCTCCTTCCTGCGCCAGGATCCGGACATCGTGATGGTGGGCGAGGTGCGCGACCTGGAAACGGCGGATATTGCCATCAAGGCGGCGCAGACTGGCCACATGGTGCTGTCCACACTGCATACCAACGACGCCCCGTCGACCCTGACCCGTCTGGTCAACATGGGGGTGCCGAGCTATAACGTAGCGGCATCCGTGCTTTTGATCACCGCGCAGCGTCTGGGTCGCAAGTTGTGTCCGAATTGCAAGGCGCCGATCGATATCCCACCGGAGGCCTTGCTGAACGCCGGGTTCACCGAGGCCGATCTGGATGGCAGCTGGCAGGCCTATGGTGCGGTCGGCTGCGAGGTGTGCAAAAACACCGGCTACAAGGGCCGGGTGGGCATCTATCAGGTCATGCCCATCAGCGAGGAGATCAATCGCCTGATCCTCAGGAACGCCAGCGTGGCGGACATTGCCGGGCAGGCACGCAACGAAGGCGTGCTGGATCTGCGCCGGTCCGGCCTGCTCAAGGTCAAGTCGGGCATGACCTCGCTCGAAGAGGTCCTGGCCGTTACCAACGAATGATGAGGGGGTGACAGCATGGCGGTAACCAGGACAGTAAAACAGGCCGTGGAAATCCCGTTCATTTGGGAAGGGACCGACAAGCTGGGGCGCAAGATCAAGGGCGAGATGCTGTCCGCCGGCGAGGCGGTGGTGCGGCAGAGCCTGCGCCGCCAGGGCATCAACCCCACCAAGATACGCAAACAAAGCCTGCTGGCACGGGGCAAGACGATTACCGAAAAGGACATCGCCCTGTTCACCCGCCAGCTGGCCACCATGGTCAAGGCGGGCGTGCCATTGCTGCAGTCGTTCGAGATCACGGCGCGCAGCCATGCCAATCCCAGCCTGCAGAGATTGCTCGGCGTCATCAAGGCCGACGTGGAATCGGGCACCGCCTTGAACCAGGCCTTCCGGCGCCATCCGAAATATTTCGACGGACTCTACTGCAACCTGGTCGAGGCGGGCGAACAGGCGGGTATTCTGGAAACGGTGCTGGAACGGATCGCCAGCTACATGGAAAAGATACTTGCCATCAAGGGCAAGATTAAATCCGCCCTGATGTATCCGGCCATCGTGATCGTGGTCGCTACGATTATAACCGCGGGCATCATGATCTTCGTGATCCCCGTCTTCAAGGATTTGTACGTAGGCAGCGGAGCCGAACTGCCTGCGCTGACTGCGCTGGTGGTCAAGATATCCGATGCCTTCGTGGCCTGGTGGTGGCTGTTTTTTGGAGCCGTTGGTGCGCTGATCTTTGCCTTCCTGACCGCCTTCAAACGATCCAAGCTCTTCCGGGCGCGTATCGATGCCTTGATGCTCAAGCTGCCCATCTTTGGCCCATTGATCGAGAAGGCGACGGTGTCGCGCTGGGCGCGTACCTTCGCCTCGCTGTTCGCCGCCGGGGTGCCGATGGTCGAGTCGCTGGAATCGGTGGCAGGCGCCTCGGGCAACGCGGTGTTCGAGGATGCGACCCTGAGGATCCGTACCGATGTGGCGACCGGAGCGAGTCTGTCGTCGTCCCTGCAGGTGGCACGGGTCTTCCCGACCATGCTGATCCAGATGGTCGCGATCGGCGAGGAATCAGGCGCACTCGATTCCATGGTGGAGAAGGTCGCCGATTATTACGAGCGCGAGGTGGATGACGCCGTGGCCGGCATCTCCAGCCTGATCGAGCCCCTGATCATGGTGGTGCTGGGTGGTTTGATCGGTACCATCGTGATCGCCATGTACCTGCCGATCTTCAAGATGGGGACGGCGTTTTGATCGAATTGTTGGCGGGCGCGCCGGCACTCTGGGCCGGCGTCGCCGGCTTGCTTGGCCTGATGGTCGGCAGTTTCCTGAATGTGGTGATCCACCGGCTGCCCCGCATGATGGAACGGGAGTGGCAGGCGCAATGTGCCGAACTGCGAGAAGAAACCGTCGCAGAGACCGCCCCGTTCAATCTGGTCGTGCCGCGTTCGGCCTGTCCCGCCTGCGGTCATGCCATTGCCTGGTACGAGAACATCCCCTTGCTGAGCTATGTCCTGTTGCGCGGCAAGTGTTCCGCCTGCGGGGTGGCGATCTCGGCGCGCTATCCCCTGGTGGAACTGGCAACAGGCTTGTTGACGCTCGCCGCGGCCTGGCAGTTCGGCTTTACCTGGCAGGCGGCGGCGGCCTTCGTCCTGATCTGGGCCCTGATCGCCCTGGCCTTCATTGATCTGGATACCCAGTATCTGCCTGACGACATCACGCTGCCCCTGCTCTGGCTGGGTCTGCTGGTCAACATCGGCGGCCTGTTTGTCCCGCTCGGTGAGGCGGTCATCGGCGCCATGGCCGGCTATCTGTCGCTCTGGCTGGTCTATCACCTGTTCCGCCTGGTGACCGGCAAGGAAGGCATGGGATTCGGCGATTTCAAGCTGCTGGCCGCACTCGGTGCCTGGTTCGGCTGGACCCTGCTGCCGTTGATCATCCTCTGTTCCAGCCTGGTCGGTGCGGTGATCGGCATTGTCTTGATCGTGCTTGGTGGCCATGACCGCGCCAGGCCGATCCCGTTCGGGCCGTATCTCGTACTGGCCGGCCTGATCGCCTTGTTCTGGGGTCAGGTTCTGCTGAAGTTGTATCTGGGCGGATGAAGCGGCCTTATTGCGTGGCCTTGACCGGCGGTATCGGCAGCGGCAAGAGTCTGGTCTCCCGGCAGTTTGCCGGACTGGGCGTCGAGGTGATCGATACCGATGTCATCGCCCGGGAGAAGACGGCC
>JBAZLW010000126.1:0-7246 GCA_041650095.1 Hydrogenophilaceae bacterium
GCGGGTGTCCTGTATCGTCCGCATTGTCGTACCCGAGCTGAACACCGAGGTGTAGCGTGTGAAACTGCCGGTAGGCGAAGTCTTGTCATGGCAGGACTGGCAATTCGGCTCATCAAACCAGCCCTCGCGGCCAGCCTTGCCGACCAGGCTCATGTTGCCGTGGCAGCTCTGGCAGTCGATGGCATTGCTGCCGTCGGATTTCTTGGCTTCACCCATCACGCCGCGCAGGCACTTGGTCTTGGAGCCGGGGTGACATAGATAGCAGGAATCCCGGTTGGACAGGTTGTCCAGCGTGAGCCCCGAATTCGGGTCCGTCACCGTCGCGTGCCTGATGTGAAGGGCCTCGGTCAGTGATTTGATGCCGGACTTGCCCGGTGCGGCGAGGGCATTGGACTTGTGGCAGGCGGCGCAGAGCACGGGTTGCCCCCCGGTAACCGTGCCCAACAGGGTGCCGCCCTGGTAGGTCGAAGCCATGCCGGCATCGGCAATGGCGTTGGGGTACTTCTGGTCATGCAGGAGCAGGATGTTCTTCTTCCAGTCCTTTTCCGGCTCGCCGTCGTTGACCCAGCCCGCTGCCGGCCTGGCGGCGGCGCTGCTGTTCGTGGCATGGCAGGACTTGCAGCTCATCTCGTCGGAGACCGGTAGCACCACTTTGGTGGAGGCCAGCACGGCACCAGAGCTGTTCTTCGCCACCACCTTGACCATCGGGTAGTAATTCTTCACCCCATTGTCGTCGTAGGGCATGATCGGGATGCCTTCCGCTTCCCACCAGCCATGCGTACCGTTGTAGGCCATGGCAGCCGGGGTCAGGGACGGGGTCGGATTGCTGATATTCGGGTTGCTTAGGTTTAGCCCGTGGTCCGGGGCCGGGTCGGCGCCGAACAGGGCCAGGACATAATCCCAGAAGTTGGTCTTGTCCGCGCTGCTGGTGTTGATGGAACCTGTAGCATCCACCACCGCCTCGTAGGTCAGGGTCACGCCCGAAGTGACCTGCTTGTCGCTGGTCGCGCCACGGTTGATCAGATGGGCATGCAGGTTGTTGTACGGTGGCAGGATGGAAAAGACTGAATAGTCCTTGCCGTCGACACAGTGCATGCCGAGGTCGTTCCATGCCACCAGGGCATAGCTGCCGGATGCGGTGGACGGCGTGGTCGAGGGCGGCGTGTAGCCCGAACCGGCGTTTGAGCCATCATTCTGGTGCGCCCTGAAGTGGTCTATGGCTGACTGGGCGTCGACCTTGTAGTTGCCTATCAGGCCGGTGATCTCATCATCGCTCGCCGTCTGCAGATTCAGCTGCGCCTGCGCCTGCAGTGTTTCCCGCACGCTCGCGTCGATCTGAATGCCGTTATCCAGGTTGCCGTCGGAATCCAGGGACTGGAGCGTACGCAGCATACGTACCAGCTTGGCATTACCAGTGTCAACGCTGCCGCCGGTCAGGCTCAGCGGGGTGACCTTGTTGTCGCTCGGTACGGCCGCACCCAGGTAGAGGTTGCCGATATGGAAGGTGACGCTGTCACCCTCCCGGTAGGTGAAATTGCCATTGCCATCGGTAAGGTTGCTACCACTCGACGATTCAAATTGCAGACCGGTCACAGGAGAATCGATGAAGGTAGCCACCGAGCTGGCGCTGCTGGTGCCGCTCGTGCTTCCGCCGCCACCGCCACCGCACCCCGCCAGGGCCAGCACAGCCGTTACCGCACCAATCTTGATCGCTCTACTCATCTTTACCTCCTTGCAGTGGCTTCCGATTACCTGATCAGTAGCCGTTGGTGCGCTGTTTGCCATGGGACAGGTATGGCGTTGAAACCGAGCGCACGAGCCAATATTAACGTGTAACTATTTTACACTCAACCCTTGTTGCACAAAATTTCATCACATACGGGTCAACAACGGCTTGGAGAAGCCCTGATCGCCAGCCCCAGACCGCCTGTCGGTGATCTTTCCCGGTAAACCCGCTTCGCATACCGGCTTACAATCCTCGCCATGACACGCATGCACCTGCTCGTCGGCGGCCTGAATTGCGAATCGCTGGCCGACCTCCCCCATCTGGCCAGGCTGAGCGCCCGCGGCCGCAGCGGTCCGGTCGAGGCCGGCACCAGTGCCGCCCTCGCCCGCCTGTTCGGCGTCGACATAGGCGATCTGGCGGCCATCGCACTCGCCGCCGAGGGCGCCGACCCCGGCGCCGACACCTGGTTTCACGCCGATCCGGTGCATCTTCTGGCCGGCATGCACAGCCTGACCTTGTTCGACGGCCGCCAGTTCGATATCCAGGCCGACGAGAGCGCCGCGCTGCTGGCAACGCTCAACCGCCACTTCGACGGCGAGATCGAATTCCTGGCGCCGCACCCGGCGCGCTGGTATGCCCGCTTCAAGCGGACTCCCGAGGTAGACATGGCGCCGCTCGACCAGGTGGCCGGCAGCGTGGTCAGCCCTGACCTGATCGCCGGGCCGGATGCCAAGGAGCTGCAGCGCACCAGCACTGAAATCCAGATGCTGTTGTATACCCACCCGGTTAATGAGGCCCGCGAGGAGCGCAATGAAGCGACCGTGAACGGCCTCTGGTTCTGGGGCGGCGGCCGCTACCGCCAGCCAGCCGCGCAGTTCGATCAGGTCATGGCCGACGACTTCCATACCCGCGCCCTGGCGGCAGCGGCCGGCATCCGGTCCATGCCGCTGCCGGCCCGGCTGGACCGCCTGCCCGATGGGCGCACGCTGGCGGTTTTGGACCGCCGCCATGCCGAACAACACGATGAGGACTGGTTCGCGCCGCTCTTGCACGGCCTGCAAAAGGGCCATGCGGAAGCGGTCGAACTGACGCTGACAGGACGCCCGGCGACGCGGCATGTGATCGATCGCTGGCGCTCGCTACGGTTCTGGCTCAACCGATGATCAGTTTCAGGCCGATCAGAATGGTGGTGATCTCGAAGGCGCGCTTGACCCAGAGGTTGCCCTTCACGATCGCCACGTGGCTGCCCAGGTAGCCGCCGAGGATGGCACCGGCCAGGAGTACCGGCATCCAGTCCCATTGCACGGTGCCGAGCACACCCAGCACGGCCGCGCCGGTACCGTTCCAGAACAGGCCGCCCAGGACCATGGTGTAGGCTACGGCGCGCTGGTAATCGAGGCCGAAATGGCGGATCAGCCAGATGGTCAGGAACAGCCCCGAGCCCGAGGTGATCGAGCCGTTCAAGAAGCCGACCAGGAACATCCCGGCCATGCCGACGACCAGTCCGCCGCCCTCGCGATTCCTGGGCGCGTACTCCATGCCCAGCCTGGGCTTGACCAGCGAATACAGGCCCAGCCCCAGGGTCAGGATGCCCAGGGCCAGGATGGCCGGCCGTTCCGGCAGGTGCAGGATGGCGGAGGCACCGATCGCCACCCCGGGCAGACCGGCAACCAGGATGATCAGGGAGAAGCGGCGTTCCAAGCGGCACTCCCTGAGGTGGCGCAGGGCTGCGCCGAGGCCCAGGAAGACGGTGGCGACCTTGTGCGTCGCCAGGGCGATGCCGAACGGCAGGCCCAGGAAGATCAGCATGGGAAACTGGATCAGCCCGGCGCCGCCGCCCGAGAGGGCGGAGAACCAGTTGGCGACGAAGGAGGCGACGAAAAGGAAGACCTGGTCGGCGACCGACATTACAGCCCGACCAGGCGAATCAACCGGTCACTCCCGTGGTCACCGGATGCAGCACATAGACCAGTTTCAAGCCGGCCTGGCCGACCCGGTCGATCAGCGCGCGGATCAGGCCCTCGTCGGCGAAGAACTCCACCGTCTCGGGCAGTCTGCCGGCCAGTTCGAAAAACGTGTCCTCATGCAGGCCATGGCGACCGAACCCGGCGCTGGCCCGGAAAGCGGTACCGCCGGTGATGCCGATCTCGCGCGCGGCCTGGAACAGCCACTCGTGCATCGGCTCGCCAGCGTGGCGCATGCCCTCCTGAACGAAAAAACGCACGCATAGTGTCGTCATGGCCTAGCCTTTCAGCAGTTTGAAGGTCAGCACGCCCAGGCCGGTCATGGCCAGCGATCCGGCCACATGCAGGCCGATGGCGGCCAAGCCCACGGCCACCTGGGCGCGCGCGAACAGGGTGAAGATTTCCGCGGAAAAGGTGGAAAAGGTGGTCAGGCCGCCCAGGAAACCGGTGATCAGCAGCAGGCGCCACTCCGGCGACAGGCCGGGATGCTGGGCGAAGAAGGCGACCGCCAGGCCGATCAGGTAGCCGCCGCCCAGGTTGGCGACCAGGGTGCCGAGCGGAATGGCCGGATTGAGCGGATTGAGCCACAGGCTCAAGCCCCAGCGCAGCCAGGCGCCAATGGCCGCGCCGATACCTACCGCAATGAATGCCGAAAAACCCAATGCCCGCTCCTTGTACCGGATGCGGGCATTATAGGGGTTCGTCTCAGTATTTGACCCGCACCCGCCAGGTCAGCACGGTCTTGCCCTCGGCCGGAACCGCCACCTGCCAGACCGCCGTGTGTGCCGTGTCCTTCTCGTGCTTCAGACTCTCGGCCACCATCTGCCATTCACCCGGCATCGGTTCGACCACCTTGACCTCGACCGGCTCGGTCTTGGCGTTGCGGATCTCGATCTGGTAGGCCGTTTCATAGACGCCGCCCCGGTTGTAGGCAGCGATCTTCTGGAAATCGGTCTGCTTCTTGTCGGCGGTGATGTCGAAGGCCTCGCCCAGCTTCAGGCGCACGGTCTCGTTCTTGGCGGTATGGTCGATGCGGTCCTCGCCGACGAACTGGGCACGTCCGGCGCGATCCTTCTTGTAGACCCGGACGATGCCCTTGGGCAGCGGGATGCCCATCTGGCCGCCCTTGTTGTCGAATTGCAGGAAGATGGCCGGCTTCATCTTCCTGCCCAGTTCGGCATACTGTCCGGAGTAGTAGTAATCGGCGCCCTGAAGCAGGTATTCCTTGCTGGCGGGCACCTTCTGGGCCGACAGCAGGGCGACCTGCTTGGTCTGGTTATCCTGGATGGTGGTGGGCCGCTCCAGTGTGTAGAGGTGGTAATCGAGCAGGGATTCCTCCTGCATCGGGGCGGCCGCCGTGGCCTTGACCATCATGTCGCGCATCATCGCCATCGGTGCCGCTTCCGGCCGCGTCCGGTTGACCTCGCCGGCCACCAGTTGCAAACGGGCATTGCGGTAGGCGGTGCCGCTGACGTTGGTCAGGGTGACCCAGCCGTTCAGGTCCAGGCTGTCCTCCTTGGCGGACAACTCGGCCACGTAATCGGCCTTCCAACTCAGGCCGCCGGTCAGGTAGGACAGTTCCATGCCCTGCTCGCCGCCCTTTTCGACGTCGAGCAGCATGGACAGGGTCGGCCGGTCGCGCAGGTTGGCCGGCACGTGATCGAAGGCCAGGCGACCGGGGATGCCGGTCTCGATGCGGTTATTGAACTGCAGCACCACACCGTCGTTGGCCGACAGAACTGTGGCGGACTCATAGGAGTCGGTGCCCATGGTCGGGTGGGTCTTGATCACCCGGACTTCCTCGCCGACCGCCTTCTCCAGCAGCTTCTGCGGCGTCAGCAGGTCGAAGTCGAAGTTCTGCTCGAGCAGGCTCAGTGCCTTGCCGTCGAGCGAGCGCAGCAGGGCCGTCTCCGGCTGCATGCGGGCCGATACGTTGCGCCAGGCCAGCTGGTTCTCGCCCGCGCCCAGCCTGACCTTGCGGGCATCCTTCACCAGGGCCAGGTCGCCGTTGTAGATGGTCACCGCCAGGCCGGTCTGTTCCTTTTCGGTCGACAGCCGTTCCTCGCCGGCCCAGGCCGTCGCCGCTACGCCCATCGCCAATATCGCCAACGCCGTTCTTTTCATTTCCTACCTCCATACGCCGATTGATCGAGTAATACGTCCACGCCCGCCGCCGGCCGGATCGCCGAGGAGGGAATCGCCAAACCTTGCCGCCACGCCGCTACGGCCTCCCGCTTGCCAGCACCGGCGACCAGGAACAGCACCTGGCGGGTATCCGACAGCCGCCGCGCCGACAGGCTGACCCGTTCCGGCGGCGGCTTCGGGGCATCGAACACCGGCAAGGCATCCGGCGCATCGACGGCCTCGCCCCAGTCGTGGCCGGGAAACAGGCTCGCGGTATGGCCGTCCTCGCCGAGGCCGAGCAGGACCAGATCGAAGCGGCCGATCCCGGCCAGCTCATGGGCGTAGGCTTCGGCCCCGATGCCGGCGCCGAGTTCCGCCGGGATGGCATGGCAATTCGTACCGGGAATGGCCACCCTTTTCAACCAGACCTCATCGGCCAGGGTGGAATTTCGCTCCGGGTGCCCCGACGGCAGACAACGCTCGTCGCCGTACCAAACCTGCCAGCGCGACCAGTCGTGCAGCTCGCCGGCCAGCGCCTGGTAGACCTGGCCGGGGGTACCGCCACCGGCCAGGACGATATGGAACACGCCGCGCGCCGCCAGGGCCTCGGCCTCCGCGGCATGGACCTGGGCCAGCGCCCGGGCCAGCCAGTCGGTCTCGTCATTCGCCACATGCCAGCGTGTCGCCATCGGTCGAGCTGCCTGAACAGGTAGAATGCGAAGGATTCTACCCCCGACTCATCATGACTCCTGTACTCACCTTCGACATCGAATCCATTCCGGACGTGGCCGGCCTGCGCCGCCTACATGATCTCGGCCCCGACACCCCCGACCAGGAAGTGGCCGACATGGCCATGCTGATGCGGCGCCAGCAGACCGGCGGCTCCGACTTCATGCCGCTACACCTGCAACGCATCGTCACCATCTCCTGCGCCCTGCGCACCAGCGACAGCTTCAAGGTCTTTTCCCTGTCCGAGCCGGATGCCAGCGAAGCGGAGATCATCCAGCGCTTCTTCGACGGCATCGAGAAATACACGCCCCAGATCGTGTCCTGGAACGGCGGCGGCTTCGACCTGCCGGTGCTGCACTACCGCGGCATGCTGCACGGCGTCACGGCGCCGCGCTACTGGGACCAGGGCGAGGATGACCGGGAGTTCAAGTGGAACAACTACATCAGCCGCTACCACAACCGCCACCTCGACCTGATGGACCTGCTGGCGCTGTACCAGCCGCGCGGCGCAGTCGCCCTCGACAGCCTGGCCAAGCTGTACGGCTTTCCCGGCAAGCTGGGCATGGACGGCAGCAAGGTCTGGGACGCCTATCAAGCCGGCCAGATCGCCGACATCCGCGACTATTGCGAGACCGACGCGGTCAACACCTACCTGGTCTACCTGCGCTTCCAGCTGATGCGCGGGGCGCTGACCCGCGAGCAG
>JBAZLW010000127.1:0-7232 GCA_041650095.1 Hydrogenophilaceae bacterium
TCCAGGCGAGGGTGAACCGGGCGATGCGGCGGCCGGGCTGCTGGCCGATGCCGGCAAGACCATGCCGTTCATCGATCAGGCGGTCTACAGCATGGAGTCGGAAACCATTCCGTACTGGAACAAGTTCCTGCAAGGCTGGTACGACGCCTCGGGCATCAGCTCTGACAGTTTCGACCAGGCCGTGCGCACGGGTGCCGGTGGCGAGACCGAACTGACGCCGGAGATGCTGGAGAAGGGCATCGCACTGAAGACCTCAGTGTCGGCCAGCTCCTTCTATACCGGTTTCAACATGCTCGATGCCGTGGTCGGCGGCCTTGACGAGAAACACCGCAAGCTGCGCCAGGCCCTGGCCATCGCGCTCGACATCGAGGAATACATCGCCATTTTCGCCAACGGCCGCGGCATCCCGGCCCAGGGGCCGTTGCCGCCCGGGCTGTTCGGTTTCAGGGAAGGGCAGGCCGGCATCAACCCGCTGGTCTATGACTGGGTCGACGGCAAGCCTCGGCGCAAAGCCGTCGAGACGGCCAAACAACTGCTGGCCGAGGCCGGTTATCCCGGCGGTCGCGACGCCGTCACCGGCAAGCCGCTGGTGCTCAATTTTGACACCGCCGCCCGGGGTCCGGACGACAAGGCGCGCCTGGACTGGCTGCGCAAGCAGTTTCGCAAGCTGGACATCGAACTGGTGATCCGGGGCACCGATTACAACCGCTTCCAGGACAAGATGCGCGAGGGTACCGAGCAGATCTTCGAATGGGGTTGGAACGCCGATTACCCGGACCCTGAGAACTTCCTGTTCCTGCTCTACGGGCCGAACCGCAAGGTTGGCACCGGCGGCGAGAATGCCGCCAACTATGAGAACCCGGAGTTCGACCGCCTGTTCGTCGAGATGAAGGACATGGACAACGGCCCTGCGCGCCAGGCCGTGATCGACCGCATGGTGGCGATGCTGCGCGAGGATTCGCCCTGGCTGTTCGGCTTCCACCCGAAGAACTATGCCTTGCACCATGTCTGGCTGAAGAACGTGAAGCCGAACCTGATGGCCAACAACGAGCTGAAATACCGCCGCGTCGACCCCGAGGCCCGCGAGCAGGCACGGGCAGCCTGGAACCGGCCGCATTGGGCTGGGCCGCTGCTGGCCTTCCTGGCCTTGCTCCTGACCCTGGTGCCGGCCTGGCTGGCCTACCGCAGAAGCCAGGACGCGACCGTGTTCAATGACGGGGGGACACGATGACTGCCTACCTGCTGCGCCGCCTGCTCTACGCCGTGCCCATCCTGATCGGCGTCAACCTGCTCACCTTCGCGCTGTTTTTCCTGGTCAACACCCCGGACGACATGGCTCGGCTGCATTTGGGCGTCAAGCGTGTCACCCCGGAGGCGGTGGCGAAATGGAAGGCCGCACGCGGCTATGACAAGCCGTTGCTGGTCAACGCCGGAGCGGCCGGGCTGGCCAAGGTCAGCGACACCATCTTCTTCGAGAAATCGCTGACGATGTTCGCCTTCCAGTTTGGTGATTCCGATGATGGCCGCGACATCGCCGACGCGATCAAGACCCGGATGTGGCCCAGCTTGGCGATCGCGCTGCCGACCTTCGTCATCGGCCTGCTGGTCAACATCACGGTGGCCCTGATCCTGCTGTTCTTCAGGCGCACCTATGTCGAGTGGACCGGCGTGGTGGCCTTGGTGGCGATGATGTCGGTGTCCGGGCTGTTCTTCATCATCGGTGGCCAGTTCCTGTTTGCCAAGGTCTGGCAGTTGGCGCCGATCTCCGGCTACCAGGACGGCCTCAACGCCGCCCGCTTCGTCTGGTTGCCGATTCTGATCGGCGTGTTCGGCGGCATCGGCGCCGGTGCGCGCTGGTATCGAACCCTGTTCCTGGAGGAGGCCGGCAAGGATTATGTCCGCACCGCGCGCGCCAAGGGCCTGTCCGAGACCCGGGTGCTGTTCCGCCACATCCTGAAGAACGGCATGGTGCCGATCCTGACCGGGGCGGTGGCGGTATTCCCGCTGCTGTTCATGGGCAGCCTGATCATGGAGTCGTTCTTCGGCATTCCCGGCCTGGGCAGCTACACCATCGACGCCATCAACTCACAGGACTTCGCCATTGTCCGCGCCATGGTCTTCCTCGGTGCGGTGCTCTATATCGTCGGCCTGATCCTGACCGACGTGTCATACACCCTGGTTGACCCCCGGGTGAGGTTGCAATGATGCCGGTGCTGCTCTGGACCGATGGCCTGATCTTCCTGCTGGTGGCGGGTCTGGCCGCTTTTGTCTTTGTCGTGCGCCGGCACGAGCATCTGGCGGCGCCCTGGCGCCGGGTGGCGGCCGACCCCGTCGCCATGGCCGCCGCGGTGGTGCTGCTCTGCTTCGTCGCCATCGCGGTGCTTGATTCGCTGCATTTCCGGCCGGCCCTGCCAGCGGGACCACAAGGCGAGATCCAGTATGCCCCGGAGGTGAAAAGCGTGCTCGACCGCACCCTGGCCCCGCTGACCGCGCATCAGGAGAAGAGCTATTCGGCGCCGTTCGCCACCCGTCTGTTTACCCGCGAGGCGATCACCCTGGCGGACGGCCGTACGGTGCGCGATTTTCCGAGGCTGCAATACGGTGGCGCGGCCCTGGCCGATCCGGATGCCGGGCGGGCCAGCGACATCCTGGTCCGGACGGCGACCGGGCTGGCAGGCGGTCTTGCCGCCTGGCTGGTCCTGGTCTGGGCGCTACGCCGGCCTCTGCGCCGGAGCGCCGCGCGCGGGCCCATCCTGTATACCTTGTTGGCGGTCTTCCTGATTGCCGGCGCGATGGTCGCGCTGGCCCCGCATTACCATGTCTTCGGCACCGACAAGGTCGGCCAGGATGTCCTCTATACCACCCTGAAGAGCATCCGCACCGGGGTGCTGATCGGGGCCCTGACCACCCTGATGACCCTGCCGCTGGCCATCGGACTGGGTGTGTCGGCGGGCTATTTCGGCGGCCGCATCGACGACGTCGTGCAGTACCTGTACACCACCCTGAACGCCATTCCCGGCGTGCTGCTGATCGCTGCCGCCGTGCTGATGATGCAGACCCAGCTGGAGACCCATCCGGACTGGTTCGAGACCGGCGCCGAGCGGGCCGATCTGCGCCTCCTGTTCCTCTGCATGATCCTCGGCATGACCAACTGGACCGGCCTGGCCCGACTGCTCCGGGGTGAGACGCTGAAGGTGCGGGAACTCGATTATGTGGTCGCGGCGCGGGCGTTCGGGGTATCGAATACGCGCATCCTGCTACGTCACATCCTGCCCAACGTGCAGCACATCGTGCTGATCTCGGTGGTGATGGATTTCTCCGGCCTGGTCCTGGCCGAGGCGGTGCTGTCCTATGTCGGTGTCGGTGTCGACCCGGGCATGATGAGCTTCGGCAACATGATCAACGGCGCCCGCCTGGAACTGGCCCGGGAGCCGGTGGTGTGGTGGCAGCTGGTGGCGGCCTTCGCCTTCATGTTCGTGCTGGTACTGTCGGCCAACCTGTTTGCCGACAGCGTGCGCGATGCCCTCGACCCACGTAGCCGGAGCCGGTCATGAGCCTGGTCGTCAAGGATTTGCGGGTCGAGATCGGCGCCGGCGAGCACCGTCTGGTCCCGGTCGATGGGGTTTCCCTGGCGGTCGATAGCAACGAATGCGTGGTCCTGCTCGGCGAATCTGGTTGCGGCAAGAGCCTGACTGCACTGGCCCTGATGCGCCTGCTGCCGGAAGGCGCCGGCATTGCCGGCGGCGACGCGCTACTGGGCGGCAAGTCCCTGTTCGACCTGCCTGAACGAGCCATGCGCGCGGTGCGCGGCGGTCGCCTGGCGATGATCTTCCAGGAACCGATGACCTCGCTCAACCCGGTGCTGAGCATCGGCCAGCAGATCGAGGAATCCCTGACCACCCACCGAAATCTGCACGGCAGGCAGTTGGACGCCGAGGTCAGGCGACTGCTGGAAGCGGTCGGCCTGCCCGGCGAGCGGCTGGTCGCCTACCCGTCCCAGCTATCCGGCGGCCAGCGCCAGCGTGCCCTGATCGCCATGATGCTGGCCGGCGAGCCGGAAGTGCTGATCGCCGACGAGCCGACCACCGCGCTCGACGTTACGGTGCAGGCCCAGATACTGCGCCTGCTCAAGGACTTGCAGTGCGAGCGCGGCATGGGCCTGCTGCTGATCACCCACGACCTCGACGTCGCGCGCGACATGGCGGACCGGGTGGCGGTGATGTACGCTGGCCAGATCGTCGAATGGACTACCCGTGAGCAGCTATACGGCTCGCCCATGCACCCCTACACCCGGCGCCTGTTCCAGGTCTTGCCGTCGTCGGTGCGGCGCGGCGACCGTTTGGCCCAGATACCGGGCCGGGTACCGCCCCCGGATACCGAAATCGTCGGCTGCCGTTTCGCCGATCGATGTACCGAGGCGATCGAGCCCTGTCGTGCCGAGGCCCAGGCATTGCGCGAAGTGGTCCCTGGACACTGGCTGCGTTGCGGCAGGGTTGGCTCGGCTTTCCCCCTGCCAGATCCTCACCCCGAAGCCGGGGAGGGCAGGCAGGCAGCGGGCTTGACGGACCGTCTTGCCACACCGGTGCTCGAGCTACGCGATCTGGCCGTCCATTTCCCCATCCGCAAGGGTTTGTTCCAGCGCGTGGCCGGCCATGTCAAGGCGGTCGATGGCGTCAGCCTGGCCATCCACGCCGGCGAGACCCTGGCCCTGGTCGGTGAGTCCGGTTGCGGCAAGACCACCCTGGCGCGGGCCGCGCTGCGCCTGATCGATGCGACCGGCGGCCGGGTGCTGCTGTCCGGCGAGGACATCGGCCGTCTCAACGGCGAGGCCTTGCGGCGCAAGCGAGCGGTCATGCAGATCGTGTTCCAGGACCCGTTCTCGTCGCTGAATCCCCGCATGCGGGTCGGCGACATCATCGCCGAGGGTTTGGCGGCGCTGAGGCCTGACCTGGATGCCTCGCAGCGGGCCGCGCGGCTGACCGATCTGCTCGATCGGGTCGGCCTGCAGCGCGATGCCGCCGGCCATTATCCGCACGAGTTCTCCGGCGGCCAGCGTCAGCGCGTCGCCATCGCCCGCGCCCTGGCAGTGGAGCCGCGCCTGCTGATCTGCGACGAGCCGACCAGTGCGCTCGACGTCTCGGTCCAGGCCCAGATACTGAATCTGCTGGCCGATCTGCAGCGGGAACAGGGTCTGGCCTATCTGTTCATCACCCATAATCTACCAGTGGTGGCCTATCTGGCCGACCGGGTGGCGGTGATGTACCAAGGCAGGATCGTCGAGGAAGGCGAGGCCGGCGCGCTGCTGTCGGCACCGACGCACGAATACACCCGCATGCTACTCGAGTCCGCGCCGGGGCGCGGCCTGGCCTAGCTGTCGTAGGGGATGTGGATCTTGGTACCCGGTCGGAGCACCCGTAGTGCGCCGTTGAATTCCCGGATGTCGGCCACCGTGACCTTGTAGTGCCTGGCCAGCGCGGTCAGGGTGTCGCCACGGCGTATCGTATGGGTACGCACGCTGGCGCGCGCCGTCTTCCTGGTTTTTGCGCTATGGGTGGTCCGGGTGGGTTTTCCGACAGCGACCGGCACGCTGGCCTGCGCGACCCGGGTTCTCGCGGCGGGTGGCAGCATCAGCGTTTGCGCTTGGGCGATCTTGCCGCGTTTGACGCTGAGAGGGTTGTGCTCCTTGAGCCACTGGACAGTGACATCGTAGCGGTCGGCGATCCTGCTCAGCAGTTCGCCCTTGCTGGCGCTATAGCTGCGCAGGCGGATACGCTGGCTTTCTGCGGCGTCAAAATTGGCCCGGAAGGTATCCAACTTGTCCCATGGCAGGAGCAGGTTGTCCTGTGATTCGGCATAGATGACGTCGTGCCGGAAACCGGGATTTAGGGACAGCAGTTCATCCATGTCGATCCCGGCCAGGCGGGCCGCCGTCTTGGCCTCGATCGGATAGGGCAGACTGACCTGCTGGAAGTAGGGCTGGTTGGGCATGACATCCAGACTCATGCCGTAACGTTCCGGATCCCTTACCAGATTGCGTACGGCCAGCAGGCGGGGGACATAGTTGCGGGTCTCGGACGGCAGGCTGAGACTGAGGTAGTCGGTTGGCAGCCCCTTGGCCTGGTTGCGGGCGATGGCCCGGCTGACGCAGCCCTCGCCGCAGTTGTAGGCAGCCAGGGCAAGTTCCCAACTGCCGAACATGTCCTGCAGTTTTTCCAGATAGTCGAGCGCGGCCTCGGTGGCGGTCACCACATCCCGGCGGCCGTCGTACCAGCCGTTCTGCTTGAGGCCAAAGACCTTGCCGGTGGAGGGAATGAACTGCCAGATGCCGGAGGCATTGGCCGGCGACAGTGCGCGCGGGTTGAAGGCGGATTCGACCACTGGCAGAAGGGCGATTTCCGCCGGCATGCCACGCGCCTCGACTTCTTCGACGATGTGGTGGAGATAGAGGCGGGCACGCTTGAAGGCGGTGTCAAGGTAGGCCGGACGGTCGAGGAACCAGTTTTCCTGTGCCTGGACCAGCGGGGTATCCAGATCAGCCAGCTTCATGCCGGTGCGCAGGCGTTGCCAGAGATCTACTTCAGCCTGGGTATCCTGAGCGGCTACCGAAACGTCTGGGTAGTCATAACTGATCGAGGCGCTCATTTGCATGAGCTTGGCTTCGGCGACGGGATTGGCGGCCGAGGCAACGGGCGACAGGAACAGGCTGGCTAGCAGCAGGAGGGGTAGGAGTTTAGCGCTCAATTCGGCGGTGGAAAGCGGCTTGGGGCCTCGTCCATCGTGGCAGGTGACTTATTCTAAGGCCTAAGCGGAAAATCAACAAACCAATATAATCAATTATTTATTATATAAACTTGAGGTCGATTGTTATTTGAAACGGTCTTTTAGCGACCTCAAGGCGACAAAAACAGTGGTGCTGTCATGGTGCTTGTCTTGGCCGCTCAGCTCGGCCAGGCGGCGCTGAATCCTGGCGTCATGGCAGCGCAGGAAGGGGTTGCAGGCCAGTTCGTCAGCCAGCCGGGTCGGCGGGGTGGGCTGTCCGTTCTGCCGAAGTGCCCGGGCCTGGTCCTGCCAGGCCGCCAGCTCGGGGTTGTCCGGGTCGACGGTGAGGGCGAAACGGATGTTGTCCAGGGTGTATTCATGGGCGCAGCAGACCAAGGTGTCGGGAGGCAGGCCGGCCAGGCGGGTCAAACTCTTGTGCAGGGCCTCCGGTGTGCTCCCGAACACCTTGCCGC
>JBAZLW010000128.1:0-7214 GCA_041650095.1 Hydrogenophilaceae bacterium
GTCTGACATGGCATTTCCTTTCGTTCTGTGGGGGGGGGGCGTATCAGTACGCCAGCCTGACTTCGATGCGGCTGCCTTCCGCCGGCAGACTGAAGGCGGAATCCGCGTAGCGGGGCGGGCCGGATACCTTGGGGTTGTTGCTGAGGCCATAGCCTTCCTTGGGGAACATGCCCAGGCGCAGGTCCAGCTTGCCGTTGCCGTTGTCGTCGTGATAGGCGAGGACGGCGTACTGGCCGGCCGGCAGGTCGCTGAACACGGCCTCGAGCTGGCCGGCGCGCGCCGGCAGGGCCAGTACCGCGCGCGCGTGGTCTTCCTTGCGGAAGCCCTCGGCGCGGTCGAACAGCATCAGCTTCACCTGGCCCTCGGCGCCGCGCACCGGCTCGACCGCGACATGCAGGTCGGCTGCCCGCGCGGCGGCGCTGGCCAGGGCCAGCCAGGCCAGTACGAGCAGCGCGCCCTTCATGCGCGCAGGCCCTTGACCCATGCCTCCATGGCCTCGTTGGCGGGCTTCATGGGCGCCTCCAGGAAGCTGACGACGAACTTGTCGCCCAGGTCGGCGACGCCGATGGAGCGCGGTCGCACCGCCAGCACCTGCGGGTTGGGCAGGGCGAAGCCGAAGCAGAACATCACGTCGACGGCGGCCCGGATGTCCGGGTTGATCTCGCCGCCGATGCCCTGGGTGTGGGCGTAATGGTCGAACACGCCGATGAAGCGCACTTTCTCCTTTTCGGCGATCCGGGCCTTGAGGTAGTCCACCACCTCGTCGACGTTCTTGCAGGCGGTCTCGTCCTTGCCGATCTCGGCGACGAAGACGGGGTATTTTTCCTGCAGCAGGGTCTGTTTCATCATGTTTCCTTGTCTGAAGTGGTCAGTGACGGTGAAGGCCATGGCCGTGCTCGTGCGCCCCCGGCGGCAGTTCCTCGAGGGTGCCGTTGAGCCAGGCGGCCACCGCCTGGTCCGGGTCGGTCTCGGCGGTGGCGACGGCAACGATGCCCATCTCTTTCAGGCGTCTTTGCATGCCGTCGCCCATGCTGCCGGTGATCAGGACGTTGATGCCGTCGAGCGGATGCGGACCGGCGCCATGGTGCTCATGGAAGGTCTGCTCGATGGGCAGTTCCAGTAACTGTCTGCCGGTCACCTCGCAGTCCGAGACATCGAATATCCAGAACTTGCGGCACTTGCCGGCGTGACCGGTGACGGTCTTGCGGTTCTGGCTGCTGACCGCGATCTTCATGCCCGGCGGGGGCGTTTTCCCTTGGGGCATGTCACTCGTCCTGCTCGGGGTTGTTGAGGGCGCATTCGCGCGCCTCGCACAGCATGGCGTTGGCGATCGCCAGCAACAGGGCCAGGCTGGTGCCCAGTATCCAGGTGAAATACCACATGGCGGTTTCCTTTCTCAGTAAGCGGAATGGTCGTTGGCCTCGATGAAGGCGGGGGTTACCTTGCCGGCCATCACCTTGTAGGCCCAGGAGGTGTAGAAGATGATCAGGGGCATGAAGATCACCGTGGCCCAGAACATCAGGCCCAGGGTGAGGTGACTGGACACGCTGTCCCATACCGTCAGGCTGGAGTTCGGGTTGCTGCTCGAGGGCATCACGAAGGGGAACAGGGCGACGCCGGCGGTGCCGATGATGCCGGCCATGGCGAGGCCCGAGGCGACGAAGCCGGTCAGTGGGCGGCGCAGTATGGCCAGTCCGACTCCGGCCAGGCCGCCCAGTACGCCCAGAGTGGGCAGTAGCCAGAGCGCCGGGGTAGTGCGGAAGTTGTTCAGCCAGGCGCCGGCCTCGACTGCCACGGTCTTGCCCAGTGGATTGGGCAGGGCCGCCGGGTCGACCGCCGAGGTGATGACATAGCCGGGCAGGCTGCCGACGAACAGGCCGGCGAGCAGGAAGGTCGCCACGGTCATCATCCCGGCGGCGACGGCCCAGCGCCGGGCGCGCTCGAAGATGGCGCCTTCGGTGCGGTGCATCAGGTAGTTGGCGCCGTGGAAGGTGATCATCGCGGAACTCACCACCCCGGCCAGCAGGGCGAACGGATTCAGCAGTGCCCAGAAGCTGCCGGTGTAGTAGGACACCAGGTTGTCGTCGAAATGGAACGGCACGCCCTGGAGCAGGTTGCCGAAGGCGACGCCGAAGATCAGCGGCGGCACCGCGCCGCCCACGAACAGGCCCCAGTCCCAGGTCTTGCGCCAGGTCGGGTTCTGGATCTTGGACCGGTAGTCGAAGCCGACCGGGCGGAAGAACAGCGCCCAGAGCACCGCCAGCATGGCCCAGTAGAAGCCGGAGAAGGCGGTGGCGTAGACCAGCGGCCAGGCGGCGAAGATGGCGCCGCCGCCGGTGATGAACCAGACCTGGTTGCCGTCCCAGTGCGGGCCGACGGTATTGATCACCACCCGGCGCTCGACGTCGTTCCGGCCGACGAAGGGCAGCAGGGTGCCGACGCCCATGTCGTGGCCGTCCATGACGGCGAAGCCGAGCAGGAGGACGCCGACCAGCAGCCACCAGATGATCTTCAGGGTTTCATAGTCCAGCATTTGTCTTTCTCCTCGGCTCAGGCCGCGACGGTGTCACGTTCGAAGTGGTATTTGCCGGTACCCAGCGAACTCGGGCCCAGGCGGGCGAACTTGAACATCAGGTACAGCTCGGCCACCAGCAGCAGGGTGTAGAAGCCCAGGAAGCCGGCGATCGAGCCGTACAGGCTGCCCTCGCTCAGGGTCGAGGTGGACAGGTGAGTGGGCAGGATGCCGAAGATGCTCCAGGGCTGGCGGCCGTACTCGGCCACGAACCAGCCCATCTCGGCGGCGATCCAGGGCATCGGGATGAACCACACCGCCCACCTGAGCAGCCAGCGCTTCTCGGCGAAGCTGTTCCTGAGCGAGTACCAGAACGACAGGCCGAACAGGACGGCGAAGGCGAAGCCCAGCGCCACCATGATGCGGAAGGTCCAGAACAGCGGCGCCACCTGCGGCACGGTGTCGTGCGCGGCCTGGGCGATCATCTCCGGGGTCGCCTGGGCGACGTCGGGGCTGTACTTCTTCAGCAGCAGGCCGTAGCCGAGATCCTGCTTGTGCGCCTCGAACACCAATTTGGCTTCGTTGTCGCCGGCCTGCTTGCGCAACCGTTCCAGGGCCTTCACGGCCAGGATGCCGGACTCGATGCGCTCCCGGTTCTGGGCGCGGATGGCCTTGATGCCGGGGATCTCGATGCTGGCCGAGCGGGTGGCGATCAGGCCCAGGGCGTAGGGGATCTCGACCTTCCAGTCGTTGGCCTGTTTCGCGTCGTCGGGCCAGGCCAGCAGGTTGAAGCCGGCCGGGGCCGGTTCGGTTTCCCACATCGCCTCGATGGCGGCCAGCTTGGACTTCTGCGACTCGGTCACGGCATAGCCCGACTCGTCGCCCAGGACGATCACCGACAGGGCGGAGGCGAAGCCGAAGGCGGCGGCGATGCGGAAGGAGCGGCGGGCGAACTCGACGTCGCGGCCCCTGAGCAGGTACCAGGCCGAGATGCCGAGGACGAACAGGGAGCCGGTGACATAGCCGGCCGACACGGTGTGCACGAACTTCGACTGCGCGGTGGGATTGAACAGCACGTCCCAGAAGCTGGTCAGTTCCATGCGCATGGTGGTGTAGGAAAACTCCGCCCCGACCGGGTCCTGCATCCAGCCGTTGGCGATCAGGATCCACAGGGCCGACAGGTTGGAGGCCACCGCGGTCAGGGTGGTCACCATCAGGTGCTTGTTCCTGGACAGCTTGTCCCAGCCGAAGAAGAACAGGCCGATCAGGGTCGACTCCAGGAAGAAGGCCATCAGGCCCTCGATCGCCAGGGGGGCGCCGAAGATGTCGCCGACGTAGTGCGAGTAATAGGCCCAGTTGGTACCGAACTGGAACTCCATGGTGATGCCGGTGGTGACGCCGAGGGCGAAGTTGATGCCGAACAGCTTGCCCCAGAACTTGGTCATGTCCTTGTAGATGGTCTTCCCGGTCATCACGTAGGTCGACTCCATGATCACCAGCAGGAAGGACAGCCCCAGGGTCAGGGGCACGAACAGGAAGTGGTACATGGCCGTGGCGGCGAATTGCAGCCGCGACAGCTCGACGACGGTCTCATTCATGGGAGGCGTTCCTCTCGAGGGTGGGGTGATTGAGCAGGGCGTCGGCGGTGCCTTCGCTGCCGGGCCTGACGGGGTCGCTGAAGAAGACCAGCTTGATGGCGATGATCAGGGTCAGCTTGATCAGCAGAAGCAAGACGATTTCGCGACGCAGTGAAACGGGTTTGCGTTCGATCATGGGATGCCCTGGTTATGCGGTACAGGGCTAACAGCAGGTGCCGTGCCAACTGCCCGATCAATTAAATAACCAAGTAAAATCAATTGGATATCCGATTGTTTCCGGTCGCGTGCTTGTCGCTGCGGCTGGTTATGGGTCAATATTGGCCAAGTCTCTTGCCTGTCGAGTCAAAAATGACCAATTTCGATCCTGTGTTGGTCTCGCCCGAGTTGACCTCCCTGCTGGCCGCCTTGCCGGGGCCGCGCATCCTGGTCGATACCGAGTACCGCATCCTGGCGGCCAACGGCGCCTACTATCAGGAATACGGCGACGACGAGGGCCTGATCGGGCGGACCTGCTACGAGGTCTCGCACCACTTCGACCGGCCCTGCGACCTGTGCGGCGAGTCATGTCCGCGCGCCATGGCCAGCCAGAGCGGCCAGGTCGGCCGGGTTCTGCACCTGCACCACACGCCGCAGGGCGAGGAATACGTGGATGTGGAGTTGATTCCCTTGCGCGGTGCGGATGGCGGTATCCGTTATTTCATCGAGGGCATGACGCCGCTGCGCGAGCGCGCGGGCGAACGGCCCCTGTCCGGCATGGTGGGCCGCTCGCCCGCGTTCAACCACATGCTGGAACTGATTCATCGCGTCGCTTCCCGGGTCACGCCGGTACTCCTGCTGGGGGAGTCGGGCACCGGCAAGGAACTCGCCGCCCAGACCCTGCACAAGCTTAGCCCGCGGGCCGGCAAGCCGTTCGTGCCGGTGGACTGTTCCGGGATGACCGAGAGCCTGTTCGAGTCGGAACTGTTCGGCCATGAGAAGGGTGCCTTCACCGGCGCCAGCCAGCGTAAGACCGGCCTGGTCGAGGCCGCGTCGGGCGGCACCCTGTTCCTCGATGAGTTGGGCGATATCCCGCTCAACCTGCAGGTCAAGCTGTTGCGCCTGCTGGAGACCGGCAGTTTCCGGCGGGTGGGTGGGGTGGACGTGCTGCGCGCGGATTTCCGCCTGGTGGCCGCCACCCACCGCGATTTGACGGCCATGGTGGCGGCAGGCAGCTTCCGCCAGGACCTCTATTACCGGCTGGCCGCCTTCCCTATCCAGTTGCCGCCGCTGCGCGAGCGGCGCGAGGACCTGCCCCTGCTGGTCGAGAACCTGCTCGTCGTGCTGTCGCCCGACAAGGCTATGCATCTGGACGAGGCGGCCTGGCAGCGCCTCATGCAGCATGACTATCCGGGCAACGTACGCGAATTGCGCAATATCCTGGAGCGGGCGGTGATCCTGGCCGACGGCGATGTCATCCAGGCTCGCCACCTGCCGGCGAGCCTCGACAGGCATGAAGGCATGGGCGCCGCCGAGGCCGCAGCGCCGGAGATCGTGCCGCTCGCGGTCGTCGAGCGCCAGTACCTGTTGCGCGCACTGGCTCAGCTGAATGACGACAAGGGCGAGTTGGCGGCGCGCCTGGGCATCAGCCGGCGCACCCTGAACCGGAAATTGCAGGGGCTGGCGACCTAGCCCCTGTCACCCCGGACGCTTACTGCCAGCGCCCGATGGTGAATGTGACCGGCTTGCTGTGGCCGCGGTAGGAGCCGGTTTCGCTCAGGGCGATCACCCGGACCCAGTATTGCCCCGGCTCTGGCGTGATCAGCCGGGTCGAGTTGTCTTCTTCGCGATGGTTGAACAAGGGGATGAGGAATCCCGAGTCGCGGGCGAACTCCAGCCTGAATGCCGGCGCTGTGCCTTGCCAGGTGATGACCAGCACGCCGCCGACGACATTGACCCGGATGTCGCTGGGTGTCTCCGGCGGCATGACCAGCGGTCCCGGCTTGCCCCAGGCGCCAGCCTGGCCATCGGCCTCCAAAGCGCGGATGCGCCAGTAATAGTGCCCCGGCTTGAGGGTGGCCGTAATCTTGTTCTCGGCGCCGTGCAAACGGGTCTCGGGCGCCTCGAAATCGCTCCGGCGGGTAATCTCAAGATCGTAACTTGCCGCCCCGGCGACCGGCGCCCAGGCGAATGCGGCCTGGCCGTTGTCGATGCGGGTGTCGGCCTTGGGCGCAGCCGGCAGGGGTTGCACGCGTAGCTTGCGCATCGGGCTCCAGCCGTGCGGCTGACCTTGCTCGTCCAGGCTGGCGAGGCGCCAGAAATATTCGCCCGGGGCCAATCTTTCAGACTGGCGCAGGACCGCGTCGAGACGG
Organism: Hydrogenophilaceae bacterium; assembly: GCA_041650095.1. Classification (GTDB taxonomy): domain Bacteria; phylum Pseudomonadota; class Gammaproteobacteria; order Burkholderiales; family Thiobacillaceae; genus Parasulfuritortus. Next base: position 6,459 of record JBAZLW010000128.1, read on the forward strand.
CGTTCCAGAACCTTGCCGGGGTTGAAGTCGACGGTCGGCGCGATCTGCAGCAGATAGCCCTGTGCCTCTGGCGACGCGGCCCAGTTGAACTGGACGCTTTCCTGATAGCTGCGCCCAGCGTCGGCGGGCGTCAATTGCAGCGGCGGCAGCGGCCGGGCATCGAGCTCGAACGGGTGGTCGGTGTTGAGGCCCTCCAGGCCGGCCGCGTCGATGGCGCGGATGCGCAGGAAATAATGGCCGTCCACCGGTGCCGTATCCCAGCTCAGCTCAGGTTTGTCGCCCGAACTGTCGAGCAGCACTTTCTGGAACTCGGGATCGGCCGCCACCTGGGCGCGCCAGCCGGCGGCGCCCGCCATGCCGGACCAGGCGAAGGCGAGCGGCAGGTCGACCACCCTGGCGGGCAGGCCTTCTGCGGAAGGGGCCGGCAACAGTGGCCGGGGCGGCTCGGGCGGCTTACCCTGTTCGGTGACCGTGCCCTGGGCCTTGGCGACCACGACCTCCTGGCCTTCCGCGCTGACCCCGACGGCACCTTCGAGCACTTCGTTGCGCAGGAACCGGCCGTCCTCGCTGACGTTGAGGCGGAAGGCGGTGCCGCGCAGGCCGGCCACGGCGACCGGAGTACGTACCCGGAAGCCGCCGGCCGGGCCGATCTGCTTGCTGGCGCCGGCCTCGATGCGGCCGCCCTCCAGGTTGAGCTCGGTCGACACCATGCCGGTCTTGCCGTAGGCGGCGAGGCGGCCGAAGCTCAGCTTCGAC
>JBAZLW010000129.1:0-7195 GCA_041650095.1 Hydrogenophilaceae bacterium
CCTGAACGACACCGTGATCGGGAACGGCGCCAAGATCGACAACCTGGTCCAGATCGCCCACAACTGCCATATCGGCGCCCATACCGCCATCGCCGGCTGCGCCGGCATCGCCGGCAGCGCCAGGATCGGCCAACGCTGCCTGATCGGCGGCGCCGCCATGATCGTCGGCCATATCGACATCTGTGACGGCGTCACCGTTTCCGGCGGCTCCTTCATCAGCAAATCGATCCGGCAACCTGGCGTCTACACCTCGACCCAACTCCAGATGCCGCACGAGGAATGGCTGAAGAATGCCGCCCAGTCGCGCCATCTCGCCGAGATGCGCGAGCGCATCCGGACCCTGGAAAAGAAACTGCAAGCCAAGGAAACATGATGGAAATCACCGATATCATGCGGCATCTGCCGCACCGCTACCCCTTCCTGCTGGTCGATCGCGTACTCGAACTGGTGCCCGGAGACCATGTCGTCGCGATCAAGAACGTGACCATGAACGAACCCCATTTCCCCGGCCACTTCCCGCACCACCCGGTGATGCCGGGCGTGCTCATCATCGAGGCCCTGGCCCAGGCGGCCGGCCTGCTGGCCTTCCGAACCGCCGACAAGCCGGTGACGGAAAATTCGGTGATCTATTTCGTCGGCATCGACAACGCCCGCTTCAAGCGTCCGGTGGTGCCCGGCGACCAGTTGCGCTTGGAGGCGAAGATCACCAAGAACATGCGCGGCATCTGGAAATTCGCCGCGCGCGCCCTGGTGGACGGCCAACTGGCCTGCGAGGCCGAACTGATGTGCACCCTGCGCGATCTCGACTGACCGGGAAGCCATGATCCATCCCACCGCCATCGTCCATCCGGGCGCGAAGATCGGCGCCAACGTCGAGATCGGCCCCTACGCGATCATCGGCGAGAACGTCGAGATCGGTGACGACTGCCGGATCGGCCCGCATGCCGTGATCACCGGGCATACCCGGATCGGCCGCGGCAACCGCATCTTCCAGTTTGCCTCCCTGGGCGAGGAGCCGCAGGACAAGAAATATGCCGGCGAGCCGACCCGCCTGGAGATCGGCGACTTCAACACCATCCGCGAGTTCTGCACCTTCAACGCCGGTACGGTCCAGGAGGCGGGCGTGACCCGGGTCGGCAGCCACAACTGGATCATGGCCTATGTCCATATTGCCCACGACTGCGCGGTCGGCGACCACACCGTGTTCGCCAACAACGCCACCCTGGCCGGCCACGTCGAGGTCGGCGACCATGCCATCCTGGGCGGCTTCACCGGCGTGCACCAGTTCTGCCGGGTCGGCGCCCACGTGATGATCGGCATCGCCTCGGTCATCCGCCAGGACATCCCGCCCTTTCTGACCATCGCCGGCAGCCCGGCGGCCCCGTTCGGCATCAATTCGGAAGGGTTGAAGCGGCGCGGCTTCAGTCCCGATGCCCTGGCCGCGCTGAAGCGCGCCTACAAGACCCTCTACCGTTCCGGCCTCGGCCTGGACGAGGCCCGTGCCGCCATCGCCACGGAGGCGGCGACCACCCCCGAACTCCAGCCTCTGGTGGACTTCCTGGCCATTCCCGGGCGCGGGATCATTCGATAAATACAAGTTACGGGTGACCAGTGACGAGTGACCAAGGAACCTCGATCGGTTCAACGCGTCCGTCCGTCGGCATCGTCGCGGGCGAGGCCTCCGGCGACCTGCTCGGCAGCCTGCTGATCAAGTCGCTGCGCGAGCAGCATGACGAGCTGGATTTCCAGGGCATCGCCGGAGCCAAGATGCAGGCCCAGGGCGCACGCAGCCTGTTTCCGATGGAGACCCTGTCGGTGCGCGGCTATGTCGAGGCGCTGTCCAGCCTGAACAAGATACTCGCCATCCGCCGCCGCCTGGCCGGGCATCTGCTGAAGCAACGGCCCAAGCTGTTCATCGGCATCGATGCCCCGGACTTCAATCTGGCACTGGAAACCCGGCTGAAACGGGCCGGCATCCCCACCGTGCATTTCATCAGCCCGTCCATCTGGGCCTGGCGCAAGGAGCGCATCCACAAGATCCGCAAGGCGGTATCGCACATGCTGCTGATTTTCCCGTTCGAGGCGGCGATCTACCGCGATGCCGGCATCCCCGCCACCTACGTCGGCCACCCGCTGGCCTATGCCCTGCCCGCCCAACCGAACCGCAAGGCGGCCAGGGAAAAGCTCGGCCTCAACCCGGAGGCGACCTATGTGGCCCTGTTGCCGGGCAGCCGGCAAAGCGAGGTGCAGCAACTGGCCACCCTGTTCCTGGAGACCGCCAAGCGCCTGCACGCGGACAATCCGGATATACGCTTCCTGGTGCCGCTGGCCACCCAGGAGACCCGGCGCCTGTTCGAGGCCGCCATCCATGGCCAGGGGGCGGCCGAGCTGCCGATACGCATCCTGTTCGGCCATTCCCATGATGCCCTCCAGGCCGCCGACGCCGCCATCGTCGCCTCGGGCACGGCGACGCTCGAGGCCGCCCTGCTCGGCTGTCCGCATGTCATTACCTACCGGGTGCCCTGGCTGACCTACAAGCTGATGATGAGCCGGGCCTATCTGCCCTGGGTCGGCCTGCCCAACATCCTGGCCAACCGGGATGTGGTGCCGGAACTGATCCAGGACCAGGCCAAACCGGAACTGCTGGCGGCCGCGATCGAGCGGCTGCTGACCGATGCCGACGCTCGCGAGGCCATGCTCGACGCCTTCACCGGCATCCGCAACAGCCTGCGCCGCGACACGCCGCGTTTGCTCAACACGGCACTGGAACCCTTTCTGCGATGAAGGTTCGCTTGATCTGCGGCGTCGACGAGGCTGGACGCGGTCCCCTGGCGGGACCGGTGGTGGCGGCCGCGGTCATCCTGGACCCCGCCCGCCCGATCAACGGCCTGAAGGACTCCAAGAAACTGAGCGCGGCGCAACGCGACCGATTGGCCGACGAGATCCGCGCCGAGGCGCTGGCCTGGGCTGTCGCCTCGGCCGACCTGGAAGAGATCGCCCGGCTCAACATACTGCATGCCAGCATGCTGGCCATGCAGCGGGCCATCGAGGCGCTGCAGCCGGCCGCCGACGAGGCCTGGGTCGATGGCAATCGCTGTCCTGTCATCACCATACCGTGCCGCGCCATCGTCAAGGGCGATGCCCTGGAACCGGCCATCTCGGCCGCCTCGATCCTGGCCAAGACGGCGCGCGATAAAGAAATGGCGCGCCTGGCCGATATACATCCCGAATATGGTTTTGATCGGCATTCAGGTTATCCTACACCCGAACATCTGGCCGCACTGGAGAGGCATGGTCCGTCACCGGTACACAGGCTGACGTTCGGTCCGGTAAAGAAATGGCTGTTGGCACACGAAATATTGGATCTGGAATGAGGAGTACAAGATCATGATGGTGATCATCGGCTGGGTCGTGGCACTGGCGGGCATCTTTGGCGGCTACGCGGCTGCCGGCGGCCACCTCGCCGCGCTCATGCAACCCCTTGAAATCGTGATGATCGCCGGGGGTGCTGGCGGCGCCTTCATCGCCGCCAACACCATGCACGGCGTCAAGCACACCATCGGCGGGCTGGTGAGTTGCTTCAAGGGCTCCAAGATCACCAAGGGCTTCTACATGGAGCTCCTGGCCCTGCTGTTCGAACTCCTGGCCAAGGTGCGCAAGGAAGGCCTGATGGCATTGGAAAACGATGTCGAGGAACCTGACAAGAGTCCGATCTTTGCCAAGTACCCGGTCATCACCTCGGATCACCACGTCGTCGAATTCATCACCGATTACCTGCGCCTGATGGTGGGCGGCAATCTGAACGCACTCGAGATCGAAAACCTGATGGACAACGAGATCGAGACCCACCACCACGAGGAGATGCATTCCTCCCACGCCGTCGCCAAGCTGGCCGACGGCATGCCGGCCTTCGGTATCGTCGCGGCGGTGATGGGCGTGGTCCACACCATGGAATCTCTGCACCTGCCGCCTACCGAGCTCGGTGTCCTGATTGCCCACGCCCTGGTCGGCACCTTCCTCGGTATCCTGCTTTCCTATGGCTTCGTCGCCCCGCTGGCCACCGTATTGGAGGGCAAGGCGGCCGAAAACACCAAGGTCTACCAGACCATCAAGGTCGTGATACTGGCCTCGCTGAATGGATTTGCGCCTCAGGTCTGCGTCGAATTCGGCCGCAAGGTCCTGTTCTCGACCGAGCGCCCATCCTTCCGCGAACTCGAGGAAGACATCAAGAGCCGCAAGGGCAAGTGATAAACCAGTCGAGAGACGAGAGTGGAGAGTGGAGAGTCGAGAGTGAAAGCCAACACCTCCCCGAACACCCCCTCTCTCGACTCTCGACTCTCAACTATCAACTGAGTCTGAAATGGCCGACGATACCCAACGTCCGATAGTCATCAAGCGCATCAAGAAGAGCGGCGGCGCGGCCCACGGCGGTGCCTGGAAGATCGCCTATGCCGACTTCGTGACCGCCATGATGGCCTTCTTCCTGCTGATGTGGCTGCTGGGTTCCTCCACCAAGGCCCAGCTCGAAGGCATTGCGGATTATTTCAAGACGCCGCTCAAGGTGGCCCTGCAGGGCGGCTATGGTTCGGGCGACGCTTCCAGCGTGATCAAGGGCGGCGGTGAGGACCTCACGCGCAAGGCCGGCCAGGTCAAACGCGGCGAGACCGAAAAGACCAAGGACATCATCAGCCTGGAAAAGACCAAGGCCGAGAAGGCGAAGCTCGAGGAAATGAAAATCAAGCTGGAAAAGATGATCGATCAGAGCGCCAAATTGAAGGCGTTCAAGAAACAGCTCAAGATCGACATCACTGACGAGGGCCTGCGCATCCAGATCATCGACGACCAGAACCGGCCCATGTTCGACTCCGGTGGTGCGGTGATGAAGCCCTATACCCGCGACATACTGCGTGAGATCGGCAAGACCCTGAACGAATTGCCCAACCGCATCAGCCTGTCCGGACACACCGATGCCATCCAGTACACTACCGGCGAACGCGGCTACAGCAATTGGGAGCTATCCGCCGACCGCGCCAATGCCTCCCGGCGCGAACTGGTGGCAGGCGGCCTGGAAGACGGCAAGATCATGCGCGTGGTCGGCCTCGGCTCGGCCGTGCCGTTCAACAGGGACAACCCCAACGATCCGGTCAACCGGCGCATCTCGATTATCGTGATGAACAAGAAGGCGGAAGAAGCCATCAACAAGGAAGCCGGCAACCAGATCGAAGCCGCCTCTGCCCGCGAAGTCGAGACCCAGCTTGGCCAGCCCCGTTGACATCCTGCCTGCCATGACCCGTCGGCGCCTGTCCCCTGCGCCGGCCTCATTTTTCATCATGTTGGCGGCCTGGCTGCCCCTCCTGCCGATGCTGGCGATGGACTGGCCGCTGTCCAACCTGGTGCTTATGCAGGCCGCCGCTGCCCTGTTGCTGTCGCGCTGGTTCCGCCTGCCGGTCTGGTGGCAGGTCATCAACAGCGGCTTTTTCCCGCTCCTCTGGCTGGTCTACCAGGCCGATATCCAACCGCTATGGTTCCTGGCCGGCTTTGCCTTGCTCGCCCTGACCTCGTTCGGCAGCCTGAAGACCCGGGTGCCGCTCTATCTGTCCAGCCAGCGGGCCGTCGACGCCGTGGCCGACCGGGCGCCCGCACGGGCCAGGGTACTCGACCTCGGCAGCGGCCTGGGCGGCTGGCTGGCCGGCCTCAAGGACCGCCGGCCCGACCTGGAACTGGCCGGGGTCGAGATGGCCCCGCTGAACTGGTTGGCCAGCCGTCTGCGCCTGCACGGCAAGGCCGCCATCCGCCTGGGCAGTCTGTGGGATGAAGACCTGGCGGCTTATGACGTCGTCTATGCCTACCTTTCCCCTGTCCCGATGGCCGAGCTATGGCGCAAGGTGGAACAGGAGATGCGGCCCGGCAGCCTGTTCATCAGCAACACCTTCGCCGTGCCCGGCATCGAACCGGATGAAACGGTCGAACTCAAGGACTTGAGCCACGCGAGGTTGCTGATATGGCGGCGATGACCCTGGAACATTGGCTGGCCCGGCTCAAGCCGGGCGAAACGCCGGTCTTCCGGCACACCAAGGAAGCCCTGGCCGCACTGGCCCCGAGCGGCGACAAGGTCAGCGCCAAGGAGATCGTCGCCCCCATCCTGGCCGACCCGCTGGCCACTCTGAGACTGATCTTCAACGCCAACAACCGCTCCAGCCGCCATTTCGGCGCCGAGGTCGCCACGGTCGAACACGCCATCCTGATGCAGGGCGTGAACATCTTCCTGGGCAAGGTCAACGACCTGCCGGTCCTCGAGGACACGCCCCAGGGCCGCGACAAGGAGATCCTCGCCTCGCTCTACCGCCTGGCCCGGCTGGCCCAGCACGCCTCCTGGCAGGCGCGCGATTTCGGCACCCTGTACCACGACACCCGCGCGGAAGAACTCCAGGTCGCCGCGGTGCTCTACTACGCCCCCGAGTTCCTGTTCTGGCTCGACGCCCCCGACATTGCCGACCAGCTGGCCCGGTTGCGCCGCAGGCTGCCCTCCGCCGAGGCGGAACAGCAGGCCATCGGCTTTGTGCTGCCGCCTTTTCGCGAGATGCTGCTGGAGTCCTGGAAGATACCCGAGGTGACGCGCGACCTCCTGAAGGCCGAAGATGGCGGTCACGCGCGCGCGCGCATCGTCCGCGCCGCCCTGGACATTGCCCATCGCAGCCGTCATGGCTGGTGGAACGAACGCCTGACCGAGTGCTACCAGACCCTGGCCGAAATCGAGCACATGGCGGTCGACATGGTCATCGCCACGGTCCATGACAACGCCATCCGCGCCGCCCGTGCCGGCAGTTGGGTGCATGCAGCCCCAGCGGCGGCCTGGTTGCCGATGCTGCCCGGGGAATGGCCACGAGAGGCCGAGAAGGAACCGGCCCGGCCCAGCGTACCCGTAAAGGAAGTGGCCCGGCCCATTGTTCCCGCGAAAGAAGCAGGCAAGCCTGTCGTCCCTGAAAAGCAAGCGGCCAGGCCCGTTGTCCCCGAAAAGGCAGAGCCCACCCACACGGCCTGTCCGATGCCGGTCCGCTCGGTCCTCGAAGAGACCATCGCCAACATCGAGAGCCATCTGGACAACAGCCTCAGCCTGAGCCAGATGCTGGCCATCATCCTCAAGGGCCTGCATACCGGTCTTGGACTTAGCCGCGTCCTGTTCGCCCTGCTCACG
>JBAZLW010000130.1:0-7192 GCA_041650095.1 Hydrogenophilaceae bacterium
GTCAGGGCGTAGGACAGGTAGACCCGGTCGACCGGCCGGGCCGGCCGCCAGGCGGCGGCATCGGCCTCGATGACCTCGACGTTGCCGAGGCCGGCCGCGCGCCGGCGCGCCACCGCCAGCAGGGGCGGGCAGAGGTCGACCAGTTGCACCGAGGCCAGGCTGGCGAGCGGGCAGGCCCGGTCGAGCGCGGCCAGGTTGCTGCCGGTGCCGGCGCCGAGTTCGACCACCCGCGCCCCGGCGGGGATGTCGAGCGCTTCGATCAGGTCGGCGCGGCCGTGCAGCAGGCGGGCGCGGAAGCTGTCGTAGCGGTCGGCCTGGGGGGTGTAGAAGCCTTCCAGCCGCTCGGCGTGGCTGCCGCGCCGGGGCTGTCCGCGCAGCATGCGCCAGAGCACGCGGGCGTCGGCCGCGAGGTCAGCCGGCGACATCGGCGACCATGAAGCCGGCATAGGTGTGCACCCGGTCGTCGCGGTGCAGGTGCGCGGCCAGTTCGCGCTCGAAGCGCAGGGCCTCGTCGAGCGGCTGCCGCCAGGGGCCGACCCGGACCCAGTGCAGGAAGGCCGGGTCCGCGTGTGCGCTGCGCAGCAGGATGCGCGCGTCGGAACGGGCCCGGTTCAGGATGGCGTTCCATTCCTCGACCAGCGCGGCGGGGTGATAGCTGCTCATCCAGTCCATGTGGTCGAGCAGGACGAAGCGGGAGATCGGCTTGCGGGTGCCGTGGAGGAATTCGGTGACGGTGCAGGTATGGGTGCTGATGCGGTTGACCAGGCCGCCCTTGAGGGCCTGAAAATTGCCCGGCTTGAGGTATTCAGGGCAGCACTCGGGGGTGTAGCGGCCGTTCAGGTAGACCCGCCAGAAATAGTTGTCGGCCACCGGCAGTTGCCGGAACACGTACTCGATCGCTTCCCGCACGAAGCCCGCCACCCCATCATCGTGCTGGGCCTGGACCAGGCGCCGCTGTGGATGCGGCACGCCCAGGAGGCTCATGGTGAACTGGCGCCCGAGCACCCATTTCATGGCCGGCGTCCACAGCGCCGGGGCGATGCGCTGGTCGTAGAGGGCGCGCTGCGCGGCCAGGTCGTCGGCCTCGAACAGGTCCCGGATCTCACCGGACAGTCTGGGCCGCAGCCGGAAATAGGCCCGGAAGGCGCGCGCCACCAGGCCGGACAGGCCATGGTAGTAGAAGCTGCCGAGCGGACTGGTGAACCAGCCGGCATGGCGGTCCCACCAGTCGCGCGCGAAGTCCGACAATTCGGCGCGCAGGCAGTCGCGGTACAGCTCGGCGAAGCGTGGGTGGTGGCCGTTGCCGAAGATGGCGAAGAAGTCCTCGAATTCGAGCCGGCGGATGGCGGCGATCTTGAGCTCCAGCAGGGCGTTCTGGCGCGGGTTGGCATCCACGGCATGGATCCGCTCCGGAGCGTCGAGGGCGTAGTCGAGCGCGTTGCAGCCGGCGCTGGAGATGACCATCACGGTATCGTTCCCGCCCAGTTGCAGGGCACGCCGGTCCACGGCCGGGTCTTCCCAGCAGGTGTTGTAGACCAGCGAGCGGGCATAGAGCGCGTTGAACACGTTGTTGTCGATGCGGTCGCGCAAGGTGAGGGCGGGGGTATGGCCTAGGAAGCGGAGCTCGGGGGCGTTCATGGATGACGGAACTGTGTGGCGGCGGTTGCAAGGCTAATGCGCTTGCATGACGGGGATATTTCCGCGTCGGCCGGACCGGAACGGCCTGTGTTGGCAGCGGCGAAGATGTCATAAACGGGATATGCGTATCTTTTTATTTGATCGCTCTGCCCGGCTGGGCTATAAACACACCCCTGATCCTGGCTTTGAATATTTACCGATTACGATGGCAACAGAAGAAACCGTATTTATTGCCGATGACTATCTGTCATTTCAGACCAGCAAGTTCGCCGGCCGGGTAGGCTTGGCGGCGTCGACCAGACGGCAGTTCCTGAATACCCCGGGCTTCATTTCGTTCGAGGTATCGCCCTTTACCGGTCATGTCTTCATCGGCGTGGACCGGGATGTCCTGAAGCAAGAGGACGCCGAGCGGGCAGCGGTCAAACTGCTGACGGACTACTTCCCCGGCCTGCTGGCGTCGCCGCAATTCAGCCGGGCCTATCCCAGCATCCACTGACCTTCTGCCAGGGCGCCCCAGTTTCAGGCCGGCTCGTTCAGTTCGGATACCGCCAGGCGGCGCATGAGCGGGGCGCGCTTGGCGTTGTGACCGTCCATGCGGGCGAGCACGCCGCTGAGAAAGCGGGTGGTCTCGACGATATAAGGCCCCTTGTTGAGCATGACGCACTCGGCCCGTGCCGACAGGGCGGCGTCCGAGACCTCGGCGCGCGAGGGGATGCCGCGCTTGGCCATGGTCTCCAGCACTTGGGTGGCCCAGATGACCGGCACGTGGGCCGCCTCGCAAAGCCAGAGGATTTCCTCCTGCACCTCGGACAGGCGCTCGAAGCCGACCTCCACGGCGAGGTCGCCCCGCGCCACCATCACGCCCAGCGGCGGATTGCGCAGGCCGGCCAGGAGTATTTCGGGCAAATGCTCGAAGGCCTGGCGGGTCTCGATCTTGACCACGCTACCCAGGTGGGTCGCCCCCAGCCGTTGCAGTTCGCTGTGCAGGTCGGCCAGGTCCCCGGGGCCGCGCACGAAGGACAGGCCGACCATGTCGACATGAGGCGCGAGGATGGCCAGGGCGGCCTTGTCCTGTTCGGTCAGGGCGGGGACGGCCAGGTCGGTATCCGGCAGGTTGATGCCCTTCTCGGCGCGCAGCTTGCTGCCCTGGGGCGAGGCGTGGCTGATCTCGACGGTGATGACCTGGTCCCGGTTCTCCAGTATGCGGCCGCCGATGCGGCCGTCGTCGAACCAGATGGCCTGGCCGGGCTGCGCGGCGGCAAATACGGCGTCCAGGGTGCAGGGGATGGTGGCGGCCTGGATCAGCCGGCCGGCCTCGTCGTGGCGGGCCATGGCGCCGGGCCGGGCATTCGTGGTGACCAGCAGCTTGTCGCCGATGCGCAACTGGATGGGCAGGCATACCTCCGGCAGGGGGCCGGCCGTGCCGCGGGCGACGAGGTCGTCGCCGCGGTAGAGCAATGCCGCGCTGCCATCCGGGATGAAGCCGCGTTGGAAACAATGGGCCAGCCATGAGTTGCCGAAGCGTTCCTTCAGGCGCAACTGGCGCCGGGCGCCGCGGCTGTCCTCCACTTCCAGGACATCCTTGGCATGGGCGGACTGGATGATGGCGTCGTCCAGGGGCAGGGTGGCATCCACGTCCAGGGCCGGTGCCTCCATGTGGCCGCGCGCCGTCAGCCAGATCCGGGCGGGTGCGGTGACCCGGCCCATGGCGTCGCGCTGGGTACGGAATTCCACCAGGCGGCCGATCGGCTCGATGCGGCCGGTACGCAGCTTGGGCCCGGGCAGGTCGACATGCACCCGACATTTGCGCTGGCTGGCCTGCTCGGCTGCACGCAGGTTGCGGATCATGCCCAGCCAGGTCTCGGGGTCGTCGTGGGCGCAATTGATGCGGACGATATCCATGCCGGCCTCGAGCAGGTCGTGCAGCAGCCGGGGCTGGGTCGCCGCTTCCGCCGGCAGGGTGACCATGATGTGGCTGCGGTAGGGACCGGCGGGCGTGCCGAGCAGGGTGTCGGCATGCTCGCGCAGCAAGGCTTCTCCGGTTCGGATGTTCACGCCCTGGCGAATGTGGCCGGCCGGCAGCGCTTGACCGGCCAGGGCGTGCAGCGCCTCGATGACGGCATCCAGGGTACCGAGCATGTGCGCCTCGGAGCGGGCCAGCCGGCTCAAGCCGAGCAGCGCCAATTGCGACTGTATTTCACGCAGGTCATGCTGCCTGAGCGACAGGTAGTGCAGCAGGTTGCGCGCGCTTTCGCGCCGGCTGGCAGAGATCTCTCCGATGACGTTGCTGCGGCCGTGCTCCAGGTCAAGGGCGTGCTGGCGGATTGCCACAAGGGCAGGAATCAGGCTTGATGCGAGTGAACGGTTGGTCAATTGGGGTGGCAAACACAATTATTTCAAAATATCGCTGGTCTTTCTGAGCACGTTATCAGGGCCGTGTTCCAATGTTGTGACAGCCCAGCAATCCGAGTGGGAGGAAATTCCGGGCAGATGGAGGTTTATTGCCCGGTTCGACCTTGAAGGTCAGAACAATCTGTTCTCGCCAGATAAAGTCGAAAACAGCAAAACTAACGACGCCAACAGCGTTCTTGCCGGTTGTCGGCAGGGGCTCAAGACTTCTATGAGCCCAGACTAGGTGCTGCCGAGGTAGACCACGCACATCCGTCGCTCGGTCGTTACATCCGCAATGGGCAGATCAACGGATGTAGGACATGGAACCATCAATTACGGCTGCTTTCCCCGATGTCAGTTGGCCGCTCCGGTCAGGAACTGTGGCTGAGATGGCCTCTGCCGCTACAGGATCGACGGCCACCCGAGCTACCACATCAAGTCATCCGGAATCTGGAAGGCGGCATACGGATCGTCCGCATCGATCTCGGCGCTGGGCTTGTTTACCCGAATGACGAGCGAAGCATCGCGCTCGGCGATCTTGTCGGCGATGATCCTGGGGACCAATTCGGTGGTGCCGCCCTGGCAGACGATCACAAGGTGCCCGGCCGTCAAATGCGCCTGGACTTCGGCCGACACATACAGCCGTTCGATCTTGTTGCCGTGGGTAAAGTTGTAGGCGATGTCGCCGGTGCCCTTGCTTTGACGATTCTGCTGCACCATCTGGGCGATTTGTGCCTCGATCGCTTTTTGGGTGGTGGCCGCATTGCGCTGGGCATTGAGTTCGCGGGCTCGCTCGGCATTCTTGCGTTGCGTTTCGAGCGCGGCCAGGCGCGCTTCATCGACACTTTGCGTGCCGGTCCGACGCTCGACCTTCTTCTGCTTGCTCTTGTCGTGGTTGGCCTGTTTGACCTTTTTATTGTCAACCAGGCCAGCTTTTAATAACTGCTCCGCAAAAGAAGCCATATGTGCTGCTCCGTAAATTGGGCCGCTGGCCCAGGCAGTGGCACCGGCCAGCGGAAAGACTCGAGCATAGCAAAAACCGACTCCGTGGACCCCGCGATAGCGGCCTTGCTGGCGCTCCTGGCCCAGGCCTTGCCCTGAGTTTTCGACATAAAATTGGTCAGAACAACAGTCGGTTCCGGGGCCATTGAATATCATTTGACCAGCCTAGTCGGGAATTGCGACAATAACGTCCTTTATTGATTCTGGCTTTCCCGATGTTCCAGAGGTTGCGCGAAGACATAGGCGTCGTTTTTGACCGGGACCCGGCGGCGCGCACCTTTTTCGAGGTGCTGACCACCTATCCGGGTCTGCATGCCATCCTTTGGCATCGGATGTCGCATGTCCTCTGGGGCTGGAAGCTGAAGTGGCTGGCGCGCCTGTCCAGCCACCTGGCGCGCTGGCTGACCGGCATCGAGATCCACCCGGGCGCCAGGATCGGCCGCCGGGTCTTCATCGATCACGGCATGGGCGTGGTGATCGGCGAGACCGCCGAGGTCGGCGACGACTGCACGCTCTATCACGGCGTCACCTTGGGCGGCACCTCCTGGCAGAAGGGCAAGCGCCACCCGACGCTGGAGGCTGGCGTGATCATCGGCGCCGGGGCCAAGGTGCTCGGGCCGATCACCCTCGGGGCCGGCGCCAAGATCGGTTCCAACGCCGTGGTGGTGAAGGATGTGCCGGCCGGGGCGACCGCGGTAGGTATTCCCGCCCGCATACTCGACGCCGAGAAGGACAAGACCCGAGAGGAAACCGCCCAGAAGCTCGGTTTCTCGGCCTATGGCATCGGCGCCGACATGAACGACCCCATGGTCAAGGCGTTGCACGGGCTGATCGACCACTCCAACACCACCGACCAGCGCATCGAGTGGATCATCGCCGAGTTGAAGCGCCTGGGCTATGCCCTGGAGGTCAACGGAGAGCCGCAGGATCAGTTCGATCCGGTGTCCTTAAATAAAATGGTGGATTAGTGGACTAAAACAATCGGGTATTGTAGATTGTCGGGACCGGATCGAATTTGAGAGCGAGGCACAGAAAATGAGGCTAACCACCAAAGGACGTTTTGCCGTCACGGCCATGATCGACCTGGGCCTGCGCCACCAGCGCGGGCCGGTCACCCTGGCCGGCATCAGCGAACGCCAGAAGATATCCCTGTCCTATCTGGAACAGTTGTTCGGACGGCTGCGCAGGCAGGGCATCGTCGACAGCGTGCGCGGTCCGGGCGGCGGCTACTGCCTGGCCCGGCCGATGCAGGAGATCACCGTGGCAGCCATCATCCGCGCCGTCGACGAGCCGATCGACGCCACCCAGTGCGGCGGCCTGGGCAATTGCCATGACGACGAGCCGTGCATGACCCATGAGTTGTGGACCGGTCTGACCAACCATATCTACAACTACCTGGAATCGGTCGACCTGGCCCAGTTGGTGTCCGGTCAGATGGCCTGCCAGGAAAAGGAAAAGCACAAGCACAAGTCCCACGTGGTCGGCACCGCCGATTTGAAAGTGGCCGTCGCAGGCTGATGGAGCAAAACATGGTGAAGACCCCGATCTATCTGGATTATTCCGCAACCACTCCGGTCGACCCGCGGGTGGCTGACAAGATGATCCCCTACCTGACCGAGCGGTTCGGCAACCCGGCTTCGCGTTCGCATGCCTTCGGCTGGGAAGCCGACGAGGCGGTCGAACTGGCGCGCGAACAGGTCGCCGCCCTGATCAACGCCGATCCCAGGGAGATCGTCTGGACCTCCGGCGCGACCGAGTCGAACAACCTGGCCATCAAGGGCGCGGCCCATTTCTATTCCGGCAAGGGCAAGCACCTGATCACCGTGAAGACCGAGCACAAGGCGGTGCTCGACACCTGCCGCGAACTGGAACGCCAGGGCTTCGAGGTGACCTATCTGAACGTCAAGGATGACGGCCTGATCGATCTCGACGCCTTCAAGGCGGCGATCCGGCCCGACACCATCCTGGCCTCGGTGATGTTCGTCAACAACGAGATCGGCGTGATCCAGGACATCCCCGCGCTGGGCGAGATCTGCCGCGACAAGGGGGTGATCTTCCATGTCGATTCGGCCCAGGCGGCCGGCAAAGTCGATATCGACCTCGGCAAGCTCAAAGTGGATTTGATGTCCTTTTCGGCGCACAAGGTCTATGGCCCCAAGGG
>JBAZLW010000131.1:0-7178 GCA_041650095.1 Hydrogenophilaceae bacterium
GCGTTGTCCAAGCGCGCATCGAGGCGCCATGCCGGCGTCAGGGCATAGCCGGCGGTCAGGTTGACCAGCGTATAGGCATCCAGGCGGACCGTGTTGTCGGCATCGTTGTAACGCACGCCCTGACCGACCAGTTCGGCGGACAAGCGCCACGGACCGGCGGCATATTCCGCCGCCACAGAACCATGCCGGCGCGAGCGCAGAATCAGCCGCTTGCCGGTGTCGGCGTTTTCCGGACTTTGCAGGTCCAGGCTGGCGCGCAGGCTCCAGGCCCCGAGCCGCTCGATCCAGGCCAGGCTCAAGCCTTGCAGGCGGGCGCTGGCGACGTTGGCAGGCAGCCAGTCGCCGGAACTGTTGGGCGCCCACTGGATGAGGTCCGTCACGTCGTTGCGGTAGACGATGGCGCTGGCGGCGCGCCGGGAGGAATCGTATTTAAGACCGATCTCGCGGTTTTCCGACGTTTCCGGCCTGAGGTCGGGATTGCCGGCGCCCGGCCAGTACAGGTCGTCGAACCCCGGCGCCTTGAAAGCCGTGCCCCAGGACAGGCTGGCATGCCAGGCCGACGCGAAACGCAGACTGTAGGCGAACGCGCCGGTATCGTGGCCGCCGAACTGGCTGTCATCGTCCCGGCGCAAGCTGGCGCTGAAGCCATGGCCGCCCACCTGCTTGCGCCAGGTCACGCCGAGGGCGTCACGGCTACGCTGGTCGCGGGTATAGCCGACATCGCCGCTGATGTCCTGGTCCAGCCGCTCCGCGAGCAACTGGACGTCGCCCAGGCCGGTGCGGCCATCCAGCTGCCAGCCGTACTGCCACTGCGCCATGCCGATGCGACTGGCATAGGGACCGCCGGCGAACCAGGGCAGGGGATCGCTGTAGCCCTGGGTCTTCACGTCCTCCGTCGCCCGGTCCACCCGCAGGGTGCTGTCCCAATGCTCGCCCAGGCGGCTGACCAGGCCGACGCCCAGATTGACCAGGCGGGCGTCGGAATGGCTGTCATAAGGCGTCACGCCGTCATCGAAATGGCTCAGACCGTCGCTGAGAAAACCATGGAAATCCAGCTGATGGTCGGCGCTCAGGTCGTATTCGGTGCGCAGGCTGGCGTGGTTGTTGCGGTAACCGTCCTGGTCGGCATAAGCCGCCGGCTTGGCGGAAAAGCCATCCTGCCGGTCATGGCCGGCGGCGAGGACATAACGCCAATCGCCCGCCGAGCCGCCCACCGAGGCCTCGGCGCTGCGATGACCGTAGGCGCCGACGCCGAGGGAGGCGGTCAGGCGCGGCTCGCCGTCGGCCTTGCGGGTAAAGATCTGGATCACGCCGCCGATCGCCTCGGAACCGTACAAATGGCTCATCGGCCCGCGCACCACCTCGATGCGTTCGATCAGACCGACCGGGATGTGCTCCAGACGGGCGCTGCCCAGGGTCGCCGAAGTCATCCGCACGCCGTCGACCAGGATCAGGGTATGGCCCGAGCTGGCGCCGCGCAGAAACACACTGGTGACCGCGCCGGCACCGCCGTTCTGGACGATCTCGACGCCCGGCAGGGTACGCAGCAGTTCGGCCAGGGTGGCCTGCCCGGCCCGATCGATGTCGGCCCGCGTCAGCACGTTGACATCGCCTGCCACCTCGTTCTGCTTCTGCGGCATGCGCGTGGCGGTAACGACGATCTCGTCCAACGTATAGGCTGCTTCGGCGAGGGCGACAGGGGAAACGGCCAGCCCGAGCAGGGCCGGATAGAAATGCTTGAGGTACATGACTGCCTTTCAGGTAGCTTCCACTCACCCGCGGAAGCGGAAAAAAGCGCGGCGCGATGAAACAGTCATGCCAGCAACAAAAGCAAAACCGCCCGCCGTGATCCGCGCGCTTCTCCAGGCCGGTCTCCGGGCTTGCGCTTACAGCCATCCGCCTTCCCATCCCTAGGGACAGTGGCTCTTGGACAACCTCCTGGATCAACTCCAGCGCGCTTACCGTTGCGGGGGCAGCACAGGCATCGCACCTGTTTCCCGTTTCATTCGCGATCGCTCGCGAACACCTGAAGCCCGGCCATTATAAGCGCCGCCGGTTGGATGGGGGCACGAGTTGGGCTATCCTCCCTGACATTGATCAACCGGAGTTCGCGATGTCCGCCCAAGTACCCGCAAAAACCCGTCTCGCCGTATTCCTGGCCCTGCTCGCCCTGCTCGCCGTCACCCGGATCGGCCATTTCGGCACCGTGGTGAGCCTGCCGGATGCCTCGCTGGCGGTGTTCCTGCTGGGTGGCGCCTGGCTGGGCGGCTGGCGCAGCTTCGTGGCCTATGCCACGGTCGGCTTCGGCATCGACGTCTTCCTGGCCAAGTCCGCCGTCGAGGCCGGCTGGTGCCTGACCCCGGCCTATGGCGGCCTGGTCACGGCCTATGGCGCGGTCTGGCTGCTCGGCCGGGTGCTGGCGCGGACGCCGGAACTGCCGGTTGTGCGTTATCTCGGCATCGGCATTGCCGCCGTGGCAGTCCACTTCCTGATCGCAAACATCAGCTTCTGGGCCGGGTCGGGCTATTTCGGCGACATGGCCGCGGCGGATTATGCCCTGTCGGTGCTGAAGTACCTGCCACCCTACTTGGCCAGCACCGCGCTCTACCTGGCCATCGGCTGGATCGGCCATCGAATCGTCACGACGCGGCTGGCCGGCAAGCAGCCCGGTTAATCGCCGCCGCGGCGGATGCCGCCACGCTCGATGGCGTGGCGGATCAGCTTGAGGTCGCCGGCACCGTCGACGGTGCAGAAATAGTGGAAGAACAATTCCTTGTGGTAGCTGGTCTCGCTGCGGGCTTCGATCGGATCCCAGCGGGCATACCTGTTGCGTGACCACTGGCCGTCGGGGCGGCCGAAGGCGTAGATCTTGCGTTCGCCGTCTGTGCAGCGCATACCTTCGTAGCTGACGTTCTCGGCCCCGCCGGCGGTCCGGATCACCACCGTGTAGCGCACCACGCCATCCTCGCCCGAGGTCAGCGAGGCCGGGTCGAGGAAATAGTGATGGCCGCGCCCGCCGCCAACCACGAACTCGCGCAGCGACTCGGGCTTGGGCACGCCCGGTAACTGGGCCTGCACTTCCTGCCAGGGCCGCACATCGGCGTCGAAGTCGTATTCGAACTGGGGCCCCTTGAACTTGTCCTCGATAAACCCACCCGCACCCGCGCCTCCAACCCAGAGCGACAACAGGACGAAACTAATTCGATTCATCGGACACCTCCATGGCTGCGGGCAGGATCAGATTCGCGTTCAGTATCCGGCTGCCCCGCAGATAGACATAACCCGGCAGACGATTGTTGCCGGTATCGGAATATTCGAAGAAGAATTCGCGCCGGAAACGCATTTGCTGATTGTCGTCGCGTTCGAGGCCGAGGTGCTTGAGCGCCACGGTCTCGTCGAGCAGTTGCACGCCGGCCCGCTGACAGACCGAGCGGGCCGCCCGGATGGCCAGTTCGCGCTTGTTGAGCCCTTCCCACCAGAACCATCCCAAGGCAACAAGGACGGCGGCGAGCACCAGCTCCCAACTCATTCGGGGGCGCCGCCATCCTGTCCGGTACGCACGGGGGGCAGGAACAGCGCGCAGACCGGCTCACTGGTCCGCCTGCCGCGCGATACCGGCGCCGCATCGACATTGGCCGCGGCCACGCGCGCCGACGGCGGAACCGGGGCTGGTGCCGGAACGGGGGCCGGCGGCGACGGCAGCGGGGTGATTTCCAGCTTGCGGTTGATGAAACGCTCCACCCCCGCCAGCAGTTTGTCCTCGTCCGGGGAAACCAGCGAAACCGCGAGGCCCGAGGCGCCGGCGCGGCCGGTGCGGCCGATGCGGTGGACGTAGTCCTCCGGCGAATAGGGCAGTTCGTAGTTGAACACGCAGGGCAGTTCGGCGATGTCGATGCCGCGCGCGGCGATGTCGGTGGCCACCAGCAGCTTGATCTTGCCCTGCTTGAAACCCTCCAGGGCGAGCAGACGGTCGACCTGGGCCTTGTCGCCGTGGATGGCGGCCGCCTCGACGCCACGCTTCTGCAGGCGCCGGCACAACTTGTCGGCGGCGATCTTGGTACGGGTGAAGACCAGGGCCTGGGACAGTTCGCGCAGCTTGACCACGCGCAAAAGGGCGTCGATCTTGTCGTCATCGGCGACCTTGTGGGCCACCTGCTCGACCAGTTCGGTGGCGGTGTTCTTGCGCGCCACCTCGACCTTGAGCGGGTCGCGCAGGAAGCTGTTGGCCAGCCGGGTGATCTCGTCGTTGAAGGTGGCGGAGAACAGCAGGGTCTGCCGTTTCGCCGGCAGCAGGTCGAGGATGCGCTTGAGGTCGGGCAGGAAGCCCATGTCGAGCATCCGGTCGGCCTCGTCCAGGACCAGGAACTGGACCTGGTTGAGCAGGGTGGTCTTGTTGCCGGCATGGTCGAGTAGCCGGCCCGGCGTGGCGACCAGGACCTCGACCCCGCCCCTCAGGATGGCCTCCTGCTCCTTCATGTTGACGCCGCCGAACACCACGGTGCTGCGCAGGGGCAGGTGCTTGGCATAGGCCGCCACGTTGTCGTAGACCTGGATGGCCAGTTCGCGGGTCGGCGCCAGCACCAGGGCGCGCACCGGATGCCGCGCCGGCGAGGTGCTGGTGTTGGCATGCGGACACATCTTGTGCAGCAGCGGCAGCGTGAACGCCGCGGTCTTGCCGGTGCCGGTCTGGGCCTGGGCGAGCAGGTCGCGCCCGGCCAGGACCAGCGGAATGGCTTCGCGCTGGATCGGCGTCGGCGTGACATAGCCCATCTCGGCTACCGCGCTGAGCAATTCGGGGGCGAGGTTGAGTTCCTCGAAGGTATTGGCTGCCTCCAGGGCAGATGAATGGGTCATAGGTTATTCAACACTTCAAACGATCGATCGCCAGGAAAGCCCCTCGGCTTGGTCCGCCACCGCCACCCATTCGGGTTGGCAATCCAGTGCCGCGGCAAGTGCGCCCCGGGCCAGTTCGGGCGAGTTGTTCTCCTCGGACAGGTGGGCCGCCACGACGTGCTGCAGACGCCGGCGATCGAGACGCCCGAGCAGATCGGCCGCGGCGCCGTTGTCCAGGTGACCGTAACGACCCAGGATCCGGGTCTTCAAGGCTGCAGGGTAACTGCCCCGCCGCAGCCTGTCCACGTCATGATTGCATTCCAGGGCCAGGGCGTCGCACGCGTCCAGCATGGCGACCATGTGCGCGGTGACGTGACCGGCGTCGGTCAACAGCCCCCAGCGCCGGGCGCCGTCAGAGACCACGTACTGCACCGGTTCACGGGCGTCGTGCGGCACCGGAAAGGGGTGGAACTCCAGGTCGCCGACCGCGAAGATGCCGTGGCTGTCCACTTCCCGGCTCAGTGCCAGCGGCTCGCCGGTCGCCTCCAGCATCGTCCGGCAGCCCGGGGTCAGCCAGACCGGGCAGGCATGCTTGGCGGAAAAACGGGCGGCGCCGCGGCCATGGTCGCTGTGCTCGTGGGTGATCAGTAGCGCCGAGATATCCTTCGGTTCCAGCCCGACCCTGGCCAGGCGTCCGGCCATTTCCCGCACGCCGAAGCCGCAATCGATCAGCACCCGTGTCGTGCCGCACTCCACCAGCCAGGCATTGCCCTTGCTGCCGCTGCCCAGGCTGGCGAAACGCATTACTTCAGTTGCTCATGCAGCAGGCGGGCGATCCGGTTGCCTGTTTCATCGGTGGCCGGCTGGCCATTCTCCCGGTAGACGCCGACCTGGCTGCTGTCATCCTTGCCGGTGACGCTGACCCGGTATTTTTCCGCCTTGTTGATCTTGCTATCGCTGCTGCGCCAGAACGCCAGCTTGGCCAGAAAGCCTTCCTTCTCCTTGGCTGTCGCGGCATCGAGATCGGCATAACGGACGAAATAGACCCCGGCCGCGCGGTCGCGGTCTTCCACGACGAAGCCGATGCGGTCCAGCGCCAGGCCGACGCGCCGCCAGGCACGGTCGAAGGACTCAGGCAAGGCCAGGGCGGGGGCACCGTCAGCCATCTTGATCAAGGTGGCCTGAGCGGCGGCCTTGGCGGCGATCACCCCCTGGGCACGCGCTTCCTCGACCCCGAAACGCACCATCAAGCGGCGCAGCATCTCGGCTTCCAGTTCCGGATCGGCCGGGCGCGGTTGCCAGACGGTACGGCCCTTGCCCTGGTCGCCACCCCCTTGCGTGCCTTCGTAGACCTCGAACATACCCTTGTGACTGATGTAGATCTCGGTGGCCTTGCCGTTGTCGGTGGCCTCCAGCCGGGTACGGAACCTGTCGCGTTCTGCCGTGGAATAGATCGAATCGAGTGCCTTGCCGAGCCAGCTACGCACAGTGTCCTGGGGGATCTTGGCACGGTTTTCCGCCCAGTCGGTCTCCATCACTCCGGCCTCCGGCATTTCCACGTTGACGATGAAGCCGGTCTCCTGCCAGAAATCCTTCACCACCGGCCAGACGTCCTTGGCCGGCAGGTCGACCACCAGCCAGCGCTGGCTGCCGGCCCGTTCGACGCGCACCTTGTCGACCTTGGGCAGGACCCCGCTGGCCCCTTCCGTGGCCTTGGCGCCGCGTTCCTGGTTGTAACCGGAGTAGGTCGCCGAACCGGCCGGCGCGGCACCCGGCAAGGCGTAGCGGTTGTCGGCGGAGGGAACGATCAGGTCCGGCGGCGCCTCCAGCGTCGGCAGGGTGCCGGCCGACTTGTAGTCGATCTTCTTGCCCTCCATGAGGGAGCAGCCGCCCAGGGCAAGAGCGAGCACGGTGATAGTTGCGGTCTTGCGCATAGTTCTACTCCTGGAGTACGCCGGCTTCGCGCATGGCGGAACGCAGCGTATCGTGATGTTGTGAAGAAAGGGGGGTGAGCGGCAGACGGATGCCGGGTTCGATGCGGCCCATCTCGGCCACGCACCATTTCACCGGGATCGGATTCGCCTCGACGAACAACTTCTGATGCAGGCCAAGCAGGCGGAAGTTGATTTCGCGCGCAGTGGCCAGGTCGCCGGCCAGGGCCGCCGCGCACATCTCATGCATCAGCCTGGGCGCGACGTTGGCGGTCACCGAGATCACGCCCTTGCCGCCCAGCAGCATCAGGACCATGCCGCTGGCATCGTCGCCGCTGTAGACGGCGAAGCCCGCCGGCACCCGCTTGATCAGGTCGGTGCCGCGTTCGATGTTGCCGGTAGCGTCCTTGATAC
>JBAZLW010000132.1:0-7125 GCA_041650095.1 Hydrogenophilaceae bacterium
CCCCGCCGCCGCGAAGCCGGCCAGGTCGGCGATGAGCCCGCCGGCGACGGCGTAGCGCACCCGCTTGATGCCGACCGCGCCGAAATACACCGCGAGGACGTAGAAGGTGGTCTCGGTGCTGCCCTGGACGATGCTGGCCAGGCGCCCGGCGAAGGAGTCGGCGCCGTGCATCTGCATGGTCTCGATCATCATGGCGCGGGCGCCGCTGCCGGAAAGCGGCTTCATCAGCATGGTGGGCAGGGCGTCGACCCAGCGGGCGTCGTAGCCGAGCGCGGTGACCGCGCCGCGGGCGCCGGACATGGCCAGGTCGAGCGCCCCGCTGGCGCGCAGCAAACCGATGGCGACCAGCATGGCGACCAGGTAGGGGATGATGGTGACGGCGGTCTGGAAGCCCTCCTTGGCGCCGTCGATGAAGGCCTCGTAGGCGTTCACCTTCTTCACCAGCGCGCCGACCAGGAAGGCGGCGATCAGGCCGAGCAGGATGAAGTTGCTGACCAGGGACGACTGCGGCGCCATCTGCTCGGCCGGCAGTTGGGCGAAATAGAGCGCGAGGCCGCCGACCGCCGCGGTGATGCCGGCGATCCAGGCCAGGATGACGCGGTCCAGGCGCAGGCGCTGGCGGGCGGCGATGAAGGCGAAGCCGGCCAGGGTGGAGCAGTAGGTCGCCATCAGGATGGGGATGAAGACGTCGGTGGGGTCGACCGCGCCCAGCTGTGCCCGGTAGGTGAAGATGGTCACCGGCAGCAGGGTGATCGAGGAGGCGTTGATGACCAGGAACAGGATCTGGGCGTTGCTGGCCGTCTCCTTGTCCGGGTTGAGTTCGTGCAGTTCCTTCATGGCCTTGATGCCCATGGGGGTGGCGGCGTTGTCGAGGCCGAGCAGGTTGGCGGCCATGTTCATGGTGATCGAGCCCAGGGCCGGGTGGCCGCGCGGCACCTCGGGGAACAGGCGGGCGAACAGAGGGGCCAGCAGGGCGGCCAGGCGGTCGAGGAAGCCTGCCCGCTCGCCGATCTTGAGTATGCCCAGCCACAGGCACATCACGCCGGTGAGGCCGAGGGCGATCTCGAAGGCGGTCTTGGCGTTGTCGAAGCCGGCCTTCATGAGCAGGGCGAAGATGTCCTGCTGGCCGTTGACCAGGAATTGCACCAGGGCGGCCGCGATGGCAGTCAGGAAGAAGCCGATCCAGATGGCGTTGAGCATGGCCGGATTCTGGGACCGGGGTCGCCGCCTTGTCCAGCCTGGAAGCGCCCCTGGGCTAGTCGGTGGGCGCGGCCGGCAACTGGTAGCCGTCCTGCTCGAACAGCGCCAGACAGGCGGCGGCGATCTCCAGTTGATAGACACTGCCGGCGCCCCGGCGGATCTCGTCCAGGGCCTTTCCAATGCCGAGTGCCGGGCGATAGGGGCGATGCGAGGCCATGGCCTCGACCACGTCGGCCACCGCCAGGATGCGAGCCTCGGGAATGATCGCCTCCCCCTTCAGCCCGAGCGGGTAGCCGCTGCCGTCCAGGCGTTCATGGTGCTGGTGGATCATATCCGCCACCGGCCAGGGGAAATCCACCTTGGCGATGATCTCCCGGCCGACCTCGGGATGGGTCCTGACCAGGGCCATCTCGATATCCCCGAGCCGGCCGGGGCGATTGAGTATCTCGGCCGGCAGGTAGATCTTGCCGATGTCGTGGATCGTCGCGCCCAGGCGCAGGCCCTCCCTGGCGTACGTGTCCATGCCGAGCTTTTCGGCGATGGCATCGGCCAGCTGGGAAACGCGCAGTTGATGGCCGGCGGTATAGGGATCGCGTTTTTCCACTGTCATGGCGATGGCCTGGATGGTCTGCTCCAGCATGCGGTGATAGCGCTGCTCGCTCTGGGACAACTCCCGGGTACGCTCGTCCACCAGGGTTTCCAGATGCAGCTGCATGTAGTGGAGTTGCAGATGCGTGCGCACCCGGGCCAGGACCTCTTCCGACTGGAAGGGCTTGGTCACATAGTCGATGCCACCGGCCTGGAACGCCGTCAGCTTGTCCTCGATTTCGCTCAGCGCGCTGATGAAGATGACCGGAATGGCGCGCGTCGCCTCATTGGCCTTGAGCTGCCGGCAGGTCTCGTAGCCATCCATCACGGGCATCCGGATGTCGAGCAGGATCAGGTCGGGCGGACTGGCCGCGACCGAACGCAGCGCCAGCTCGCCGCTGAGGGCCGGACGGACCTTGTACCCGGCCTGTTCCAGCATGGCGCTCAATACCCGCAGGTTGGTGGGATTGTCGTCGACGATGACAATGCTGCCGGCAGTCTGTTCACTGCTGTTCATGTCTTTTTCTCTTTCAGAAGGCACAATTCGGCCAACCGGTCGAAGCGGTAGCCATCGATCAACCCGGCGATGTCGCGCGCCAGGTCGGGGTATTCGGCACTCAGGCGCTCGACCACCGCACGGGCGGCCTCCATGTCCAGCATCTCGGCGGCAATGCCCAGTTCCTTGCGTGCCGCGGCCGGCAGGGCGGACAGGTCGATGTCGTGACGCAGGCTCGCCGGGGCCACGGCCTCGGCGTAGGTGAAGCGCACGCCAAGCAGTTTTGCCATCACCGCGAACAGGCGATCCTGCTCGATCGGCTTGCGCACCATTTCGTCGCAGCCCGCCGCCAGAATACCGTCGCGGTCTTCCTGGAAGGCGCTGGCGGTCAAGGCGGCAATATGGACATCCCGGCCGCCCGGCATGGCACGGATCTGCCGGGTGGCCTGGTAGCCATCGAGCACCGGCATGCGCATATCCATCCAGATGAAGTGCGGCCGCCAGGACTCGAACATGGCCACCGCCTCCTGGCCGTTTTCTGCGCTGCGCACCTGGAAGCCGACGTCTCCGAGCAGGCGGGAGATGAATTCGCGGCTGTCCGGGTTGTCCTCGACCACCAGGATCCGCCAGACCGGGTGGCCGGCTTCGAGCCCGGTCACCCGGCCGGGTTGCCCGGCGGGCTCGGGCGCCCCGGTCGCCGGCAGCGGGAGGGTGAAACTGAAGCGGCTGCCCTGCCCGGGGGCGCTGGCGACGGCGATCTCGCCGCCCATCAGGCGGACGAACTCGCGGCTGATGGTCAGGCCGAGGCCGGTTCCCTCACCCTTCCTGATGCCTGCCTCGGTCTGGTAGAAGGCCTGGAAGATGCGCTCCTGCTCATCCGCGGCGATGCCCGGGCCGGTGTCGGTCACCTCGAAGCGGACATCGCCGTCGAGCGGATGGACATGCAGCCCGACCTCACCCTGATCGGTGTACTTGACCGCGTTGCCCAGCAGGTTGATCAACACCTGGCGCAAATGGGGCGCATCGCCCATGACATAGGGATGCAGCTCGCCGTGGCAGGTGACCTTGAGAGCCAGGCCCTTGGCATCGGCGCGGACACGGATCATGTCCTCGATGGCGGCCAGGGTTTCGGTCAGATCGAAGGTCTCGTTCTGGATCGTGGTGCGGCCGGCCTCGATGCGGGAGATTTCCAGGACATCGTTGATCAGCGACAGCAGATGATGACCGGCACGGTCGATCGTTTCCAGCTCCCGGCGGTGGCTCGCCTCGACGGCGGTGTCGCGGGCCATGATCTGGGCGAAGCCGAGGATGGCGTTGAGCGGGGTGCGCAACTCGTGGCTCATGTTGGCGAGGAACACGCTCTTGGCCCGGTTGGCCGTCTCGGCGGCCTCCTTGGCCCGTTGCAGATCGGCCTTGGCCCGGTTCTGCTCGGTGACGTCGTGCAGGGTGACCACCGCCCCGATCTTGCCGCCCAGGTCGTCGAACATGGCCTGGCCGGAGGTGACGACATCGATCTTGCCGCCGTCGCGGTGTCTGATCACCATGGCTTGGTTCTGCACCGTCTCGCCCAGGAAGGCGCGGTAAAGGGGGATATCCTCCTTGCCCATCGGAGTGACCCCGTCGGCCAGATAGAGCTGGTAACGCTCGGCCCATCGTTCGGGCGGCAGTTCCTCCACGTCGATGCCGTGCATCTCGCGACTGGCATGGTTGAACAGGGAGAGGTTGCCCCGTTCGTCGCAGGCGACGATGCCGTCGGCGACGTTTTCCAGCACCGCCTCGACGAAGGCCTGCTGCCGACGCAGTTCGCCGGTGCGCTGGCTCACCAGGTCTTCCAACCGGTGGCGATACCCGGCCAGTTCGGCCTCGGCCAGCTTGCGTTCGGTGATGTCCTGGTTCGAGCCGCGCAGGCCCATGCGGCTGCCGTCCTCGCCGAGCACCGGTCGGCAGGTGTGGCTGATCCAGCGCACTTCGCCCTGTTTGGTGACGATCCGGTACTCCTGGGGCTCATGGCTGGCATCCTCGCCATGTTCGGCCAGGTGGCCATCCCAGCGGGCGCGATCGTCGGGATGGATGATCCGGTCGAGCAGGGCCGGATCGCGCTCGAATTCGGCCACGCCGTAACCGGTGACGGCCTCGCAGATCGGCGAGATGTACATGAAGGCTTGCTGGTCTTCGCTGCGCCAGTACGACCAGTCGGTGGCGAACTGGGTGACGGTCTGGAACAGTTCCTTGGCCTGGGCCAGGCTGGCTTCCGCCGCCTGCCGCTCGGTAAGGGCGCGCAGCCTGGCGATGCCGAAGGCGATGTTTTCGGCCAGTTCCGAGAGCAAGCCGATCTCGGCCTCGCTGAAGGCATTGGCCTCGCCGGCATAGACCATGAGTGCGCCATACACCTGGGTGTCCGACTGGATGGGCAGGGCGGCCGACGACGCGTAGCCGCGCTTGAGGGCCTGCTCGCGCCAGGGCGTGAAGCGGGGGTCGTGGACGATGTCCTGGCAGACCACGCCGCGTCTTTCCCTGATGGCGGTGCCGGTGGGTCCGCGTCCGCGCTCGCTGTCGGACCAGGTCAGCTTGACCGTGTCCAGGTAGCCCGCCTCGAAACCTGCCTGGGCCAGCGGCCGCACCGTCTTGTCCGCATCGTGTTCGACCATGCCGATCCAGACCAGGCGGTAACCGCAGTCCTCCTTGACGATGCGGCAGGCCTCCTGCATCAGCGCGGTCTCGTCGGTGGCACGGGTTACCGCCTGGTTGCTCATGCTCAGGGCCAGGTAGGCACGGTTGAGCCTTTCCAGTGCCTGCTGGGCGCGGCGGCGCTCCTGGACTTCCGCTTCCAGTTCCTGGACCGTGGCACGCAGGCGCGCGGTCATGCTGTTGAAGGTGCTCGCCAACTCGCCGATCTCGTCGTCGCCTTCGACCCGGGCGCGCCGGTCCAGATCGCCGTCGCGGATCGCCCGCGCGGTTTCCGAAACCGCGATGATCGGTCGGCTGATGCGCCGGGACAGGGGAATGCCGAGGGCGAATACCCCGAGCAGGGTGAGCAGGATCACCACAATGGTGATCAGCAGGCTGCCGATGGCAGGTTGCAGGACGATGTGGGCAACGCGCTGGGCCACCACCTGGAAGGTCCGCTGGCCCAGTTCGAAGGATTGCACGGCGACGAAGGCGTCGGCCGAGTCGAGGCCTGGCTGGCGCCGCTGCCCGGCATCCAGGTTGATCCGGGTCTCGCGCAGGACGATGGACGGGTTGCGGTGGGCGATGACGCGGCCATCCTCATCGAGCAGGTAGACATCCTCCCCGGCGGCCAGGTCGAGGCCGGCGATGAGGTTCCAGATCGGCTTGAAGCGCACCTCCGCCACCACCACTCCGGCCAGTGCACCGGCACGCAGATCGCGCACCGGCACGGCCAGAAGCATCAGCGGCTCGTTGTTGCCCGGGTCGTAGTAGACCGCGCCGTAGACCACCTTGCCGCTATCCGCCGCGGCCCGGGCGGCTTCCTGGAATGCAGCGGGCACGGCCTGGCCGGGGTCCAGCATGCTGGAATTGGACAGGTGGATCGAGGTACGGCCATCACCAGCCAGGAAGGCAATCTCCCGGTAGATGCCGCGCATCGCCAGTATCCGGGTCAAGGTTTGCCGTCGGGCCGCTGTGTCCGCGACGGCAAAGTCGGATAGCCGGATGCCGCTTTCCAGGTTGGCCTGAATTTTCTCCATGAAGGCCTCCGCCTGAACGGCAACCCGACGCGCCATCTCCTGCTTGTGGGCATAGGCCTCGTCCACGTTCAACTGATAGGCGCGCCAGCCCAGCACCACGCCGGCCAGCACCAGCGGCAGCGTGGCCAGTCCGATCAGGGCGGTGAGCAGACGTCGGCGGATGCTGACCCGAGGCATCATCGGCCCTATTCTCGTATCACCCGCTCGGCCTGGAGCAGGATGGGGTCGGGGATGTCGATGCCGATCCGGCGTGCCGTGGCCAGGTTGAGCGAGAGCACGCTTTCCGCCATCTCCACCGGCAAGTCGCCGGGTTTGACGCCCTTGAAGATCTGGCTGGCCAGATGGGCGGCCTGGCGGCCGATGTCCTGGTGCACGAAACCGTAGCTGAACAGGGCGCCGGCCTCGACCTGGGTGAGGCTGGGGGCGCAGAGCGCGATTCGATGCGCCATGGCGTAGGCGACGAAGAGGTCGTTATGGGATTCAACGCTGCTGTCACGTGGCAGGAAGATGGCGTCCACGTCGTCCGCCAGGGCGGCCAGCGCGGCCTTGACCCCGGCCTCGCCCCGCACCGCTTGCGGCAACAGCGTCAGGCCCAGTTCGGGCGCCACCCGGGCGATCTGTGCCAGGGTGGCCTGGGCGCTCCTGTCTTCGGCGGTGTAGGGCACGAACACCCGCCGGGCCTTGGGGGCGATGTCGCGCAGCCATTGCAGGCGCAGGTCGTCGCCGGTCGGCAGGCGGACGCCGGTGATCTGGCCGCCCGGATGCTTGAGGTCGGCGACGATACCGGCGGCAACCGGATCGTTCACCGGCGCGAACACCACCGGGATCCCCTTGCCCTCGGTCAGGCGGCGCACCGCCTGGGTGGCGGGGGTGCTGGAGACCAGAAACAGGTCGGGCATCCTGCCCAGATGAGCCAGGATGACTGCATCCAGGCGCTCGATGCTGCCCACCGGACCGGAATCCAGGTAGCTGATGTTTTCCCCCTCGCGGTATCCCGCCTCCGCCATGCCCGCCTTGAAACCGGCTACGGTCTGGCTATCCACCGCCGTCAGTTGCACCAGGGCGATCAGATGGGGGCGCGCCCGCTCGGCCGGCGCCCAGGGCCGCCAGATAACGGTCGCCACCGCCAGCATG
>JBAZLW010000133.1:0-7122 GCA_041650095.1 Hydrogenophilaceae bacterium
GCCAAATTGCGCTTCAGCACGACCCGCTCTGCCCATGGCGAAGGCTTCCCCAGCCTGTGGCTGAACGGCGCGGCGGTCCAGCCGGCCGATGGCGTCATCCTGATGCCGGCGGATATCCTGACGGCGCTGGCCGGCCACGGCGTCGCCGAGGATTGCGTCCTGGGTCTGGCCGAGGCGCTGGAAGTACCGCTGGATCGCCTGCTGGAAGAGGCGGGCTGAACGAGGGTAACGGACATGGCGGCCGGTTTCGCTGCTACTCGACGCGCCGCGCCTGCTGTTCAATGCGATGATGACGGTGCGAAGTTTGCCGATCCGGTCCGCTGCTTCAGTGACGTGGCCATGACGGCGGACATGAACCTGACGTTTTGAGCGAATAGGAGCGTATATGAATGAAGGGCTTGCCTGCCGTCGCGGCCACGCCCGCGGGATCATGGCCCGCGCACGGGCGCGCGGCTGAACCGTCATGTGCGAACTGTTCGGCCTGTCCGCCAGCCGTCCCCTGGCGGGGCGCGAGTTGCCGCTGGCCGAATTCCGCGCCCGCGGCGGTGGGGCCGCCGATAACCCGGACGGCTGGGGTCTCGCCTGGCGCGAGGGCGGCGACCTCCGGCTCGAAAAGGAACCGCTCCCCGCCAGCGCCAGCACGCGCTTCGACACGCTGACCGGGTCCTTGTGCTCGGACCTGGTGGTCGGCCATGTGCGCAAGGCCAGGTTTCCGCCCATCAACACTCTCGAGAACACCCATCCCTTCCTGCGCGAGTGTTGCGGCCGCGGCTGGGTGTTCGCCCACAACGGCCTGGTGCCCGAGATCGTCGCGCTGGAGTCGGCCAGCGCCAGCCGGGTCTGCCGGCCCGAGGGCGAGACCGATTCCGAATTCGCCTTTTGCCATCTGTTGAGCCACGTCACCCGGCACTTGCAGGACGCCGGGGCCGACTGGCCGGCACGGCTGGGCGCGGTCAGCGAGGTGATCGCCCGCCATGGCAAGTTCAATTTCCTGCTCTCCGACGGCGAACACCTGATCGCCTACGGCCACGACCGCCTGCACTGCCTGGAAACGCATGACGGCCCCGACGACGTGGTCCTGGTCGCCACCGAACCCCTGAGCGGCCAGCCCGGCTGGACAGCGTTCGCGCCGGGCGAGCTGCGCATCTGGCGTGCCGGCACACGGGTGGGACGGTTGCTGACCCATCCGCCGGTGCCGAATGCCTGACATGACCGATCCCATCTACCTCGACTACAACGCCACCACCCCGGTCGATCCCCACGTGCTCGACGCCATGCTGCCCTGGCTGAAGGAGGGTTACGGCAACCCGTCCTCGGACCATTCCCAGGGCCGGCGCGCCAGTGCCGCGGTGGCGGCGGCGCGCGCCGAGGTCGCCACGCTGATCGGCGCCCGGCCGGACGAGATCGTCTTCACCGGCTGCGCCACCGAGGCCAACAACCTGGCCATCCTGGGCGCCGGGACGCGGCCCGGCCGGTTGCTTTATTCCGCCGTCGAGCACCCGTCGGTGGTGCAACCCATGCGGCATCTGGCGAACGAGGGCAGGGCGGTGGCGGAGATCCCGGTCGACGCGACCGGACGGGTCGATCCCGGTCGACTGGCGCTCGGCGCCGATACCGCCCTGGTCTCGGTCATGCTGGCCAACAACGAGGTCGGCAGCCTGCAACCGATCCGTGCCATCGCCGACCTGGCCCATGGCGCCGGCGCGCTGATGCACGTCGACGCCGCCCAGGCGGCCGGCAAGGTCGCCGTCGACGTCGACGCGCTCGGCTGCGACCTCCTGACCCTGGCCGGGCACAAGTTCTATGCGCCCAAGGGCGTCGGCGCGCTCTACGTCCGCGCCGGCACGCCGATCGCGGCGATCCAGTACGGCGCCGGCCATGAACGCGGCCTGCGCCCCGGCACCGAGAACGTGCCCTGCATCGTCGGCCTGGGCGAGGCGGCCCGGTTGGCGCGCACAAGCCTGGCCGAGGAGGCCGCCCGGCTGACCGCCCTGCGCGACGACCTGCATCGGCACCTGCAAGCGGCCATCCCCGGCTTGCTCCTCAACGGCCACGAGACTGAACGCCTGCCCAATACCCTGAACGTCTCCTTCCCCGGCGTGGCCGGCTGGCAGGTGCTGGCACGCGCCCCCGGCGTCGCCGCCTCGACCGGCTCGGCCTGCCACGCCGGGCAGCACGCGGTGTCGGGCGTGCTGGCGGCGATGGCCTGCGACGCCGGTCGCGTTGCCGGGGCGGTGCGCCTGTCGGTCGGCCGCTTTACCACCGCGGCGGAGATCGCCGCGGCCGCCGAGGCCCTGGTCGCGGCCTGGCGGGCCGCCTGACCTGGCGGCCGTGGCGGATATGCCGCCATAATCGCTACATCCGGAATCCCGTCGAGCGCCCGATGCCCCCATCCTCCTTGCCGTTTGCCATCCTGCTCGCCGCCCTGGTCCCGCCGGCCTACGGCGCCGACAGCGGCCACAGCGTCGACCCCGACACCGGCGCCGAAACCTGGGCGACCCGCCGCCATGGCGTCGCCCTCTCGCTGACCCAGATACTGCCCGACCAAGGCCGCGCCTTTTACCTCAACCGGGGCTTTCCGACCGAGGCGGCGGAGGTCTACGCCACCTCCTGCGTGTTCATGGCCGTGCTGCGCAACGACGCCGCGCCGGGCATGGTGAGCTTTCGCCTGGCCGACTGGACGCTGGTCTCGGCGGGCGCCGCGCGGCCGCCCCGGCCGGTCGACGACTGGCAGGCCGAATGGCGCCGGCGCGGTCTGGCCGAGGCGGCGGCCATCGCCTTCCGCTGGGCGCAGTTCCCGCCCGAGCAGGAATACGAACCGGGCGACTGGAACCAGGGCATGCTGAGCGCCGGCCTGCCGCCCGGCGCGGCGTTCGATCTCACCGCCCGCTGGCAGGTCGCGGGCCAGTCTTATGAAGGGAGGTTGACCGATGTCCGTTGCGCGCGCTAAGTCGCTGTTGTTCGTCCTCGCCGGCCTATGGCTGGGCGCGGCCGCGGCGGCCGACCTGCCGCCGCTCACGCACGGCCTCACCGCCGTGGCGCCGGGCCAGCCGGCCCCGGCCCTGAAGCTGGTCGACCTGGACGGCAAGCCGCACGACCTGGCCAGCCTCAAGGGCAAGGTGGTGGTGGTCAACTTCTGGGCTACCTGGTGTCCGCCCTGCCGGCGCGAGATGCCCGCACTGGAACGCCTGCGGCGTGCCTTGCCCGAGGTCGTGGTGCTGGCCGTGGATGTGGGCGAGGACGCCGATACCGTGTTCGCCTTCACCGGCACCCTGGAGCCGGCGCCCGAGTTTCCCCTCCTGCTCGACCGCGACTCCGCCGCCCTGCAGGCCTGGCGGGTCAAGGGTCTGCCCAGCACCTTCGTGGTCGGGCCGGACGGCAGCCTGGCCTATCGCGCGGTGGGCGGGCGCGAGTTCGACCACCCCGAGGTGGTCGCCCAGTTGCGCCGGCTGGCCGGCGGGAAGAAGTAAGCCCGGCCGCTATTGGCCCTGGGTCGGGCCCAGGATGACGATTGCCCAGTTCGAATGCCGGTAGCCAACGGGCTTCCATAGATGGTGCCAGGGCACCTTTACCGGCTCGGCGGCGGCCGACCGGGCGGCCGGCGGAAGCCAGGCCAGCAGCCGGGCCGGCATGGCCAGGCTGTCCTTCTTGGCCAGCCACACGATGGCCGTCTGGCCGGCCCGGCTGCGTGGGGTCTCGGGCGGCACGATGCCGCCGCGGTCGGTGAGCACGAAGCGCGCCTCGGGGAAGAACCGGCGCAGGTTGCCGCCCAGTTCCTCCTCGTCGATGACGATGGTGCCGTCCCGGAAGCCGCGCTCGCGCATCTGGTCGGCCAGTTCGGCATAGGGGATGCCCCAGCGGCATTTCTTGCAGACCGGGTCGAGCACGTACATGTTGGCGGCGCGGCCGATGAAGGCGACCACGGTGAGGGTCAGCATGATCGCCACGAAGACCTGGATCCGACGTGGCGAGGGCAGGGACTGGCGGGTTTTCTCGGTCAGCCAGACCAGGGCGATGGCGAACATCGGCAGCAGGCTGTGCACCGCGTAGTCGGCGCGCGGCAGCAGGACGGCGTCGAACAGCACCAGCCAGGTGATCTCGATCAGCAGGACGTGCAGGATGAACTGTTCCAGGTCGGCCGCTACGCCGGTGGCCGGGCGCAGCGGGCTGCGCCGGAGGATGGCCTTGAGCACGCCCGGAAACACCAGGGGCAGGATGAAGACGTAGGGCGCCAGGACCAGGACCGGAAAGGTGAGTGGGTCGACCAGGGCCTGGAGCAGGTTCGCGGGCGTGTGCTCGGCGGTCACCGTGACCAGGCCGGCCACAAAGGCGTCGAGCCGGGTCGGCTCGGCCAGGAGCCAGGCGACATAGGGGGTCATGACCACGGCGGCGACGGCGACGGCGGCCAGCATGGCCGGGGCGTAGACCTGGCGCCGGATGGCTGGCTGCAGGGCGGCGGCGGCGAACAGGGCGAACAGCAGCACGGCGTAGCTGTGCTCGCTGAGCAGGCCGAGGCCGGCGAGCAGGCCGAACAGCAGGTAGTCGCGCCGGCGGCCGCGGTCGACCAGGCGGAACAGGGCCCAGACGGTGGCGATGGCCAGGGCGATGGCGCCGACCCGATGGGTGAAGCCCTCGTGGAAGCGCCAGAAGATCTGGTAGACCAGGGCCATGGCGTCGACCGCCATGAAGCCCCACAGGGCGCTGCCGGTGACCCGGCGGGCGATCAGGAAGAGCCAGCCGGCCATGGCCACCAGGAGGCCGTACTTGAGGACCAGGAAGGCGTGCACGCCGGTGCCCATGAACTGCTGGAGCAGCCACAGGGCCCAGTCGTAGAGCGGGCCCTTGTCGATCCCATAGCCGGCGGCCAGGGTCTGGATCACCAGGTTTTCCAGGGGGTCGTCCTCGCCCAGGTTGCCGGAGGCGAACAGGCGGGCGGCGACGTGGACCAGGGCATAGACGGCCACGGCGACCAGGACGCCGGGCAGGCTGTAGAGGAAGCGCTTATCCTCGGCGGGGTGGGGGTGGCCGGTCGATTCCATAAGAGGGCGGCATTATATCGCCGGCGCTCGGACCGGGCCTTCATGGAATAATGACAGAGCCGAACCACCCCCTCACCCCCCGGCCCCTTTCCCTCAAGGGGAGAGGGGAGGGGTTGGGGAGAGGGGGCTACCACATCAACCGACCGCGACCGACCCATGACCGATCTCGATACCCTGTTCGCCCTGCTTGCCGGCCTCGCCGCCGGTGTCGGCCTGCTGCTCTGGCAGCGCGGCCTCTGGCTGGCCGAACGGGGCGACCTCAAGGTCCGCATCGCCCAACTGGCGACCGAGCTGGACGGCGAGCGTGCCGCCCTGGCCGACAAGCTCAAGCTCCTGGAAGAAGCGCGGGCCCAGTCCATCGACGCCTTCCGCGCCCTCTCGGCCGAGGCCCTGAACAGCAACAACCAGGCCTTCCTCGACCTCGCCCGCGAGAGCCTGGGCAAGTTCCAGGCCGGCGCGAAGAGCGACCTCGACGCCCGCAACAAGGCGGTGGAGGTCCTGGTCAAGCCGCTGGCCGAGACCCTGGCCAAGCTGGAGGGCCAGACGGTCGGCCTTGAGCAGGCCCGCGCCGTGGCCTACACCCAGCTGAGCGAACAGGTAAGGCAGCTGTTCGACAGCCAGCAGTCCCTGCAGAAGGAGACCCGCACCCTGGGCAACGCCCTGCGCCGGCCGGACGTGCGCGGGCGCTGGGGCGAGATCCAGTTGCGCCGGGTGGTCGAGCTGGCCGGCATGCTGGCCCATTGCGACTTCGACGAGCAGGCCAGCACCGATACCGAGCACGGCCGCCAGCGCCCCGACATGCTGGTCCGCCTGCCGGCCGGCAAGACCATCGTGGTCGATGTGAAGACGCCGATCGACGCCTTCATGGACGCCATGGCGGCCGAGGACGAGCACAAGCGCGAGGCCGCGCTGGACCGCTTCACCCGGCACGTCAAGGAGCACATCGTCAGCCTGTCGGTGAAGGCCTACTGGGCGCAGTTCGAGCCGTCGCCCGAGTTCGTGGTCATGTTCCTGCCCGGCGAGGCCTATTTCAGCGCCGCCCTGCAGCGCGACCCGAGCCTGATCGAATTCGCCGCCGAGCAGCGGGTGATCCTGGCCACGCCGACCACCCTGCTGGCCCTGTTGAAGGCGGTCTACTACGGCTGGCGCCAGGAGGCCCTGGCCGAGAACGCGCGCGAGATCTCCGCCCTCGGCAAGGAGTTGTACGACCGCCTGGCCACCCTGGCCGGACACTGGGTCGGCGTCGGCAAGAACCTCGGCCAGGCCACCGAGGCCTACAACAAGGCCGTGGCCTCGCTGGAGAGCCGGGTGCTGGTCACGGCGCGCAAGTTCCGCGACCTCAAGGCCGCCGAGGCGGACAAGGAATTGCCGGCGCCGCCCCTGGTCGAATCGGTGCCGCGACTGCCGATCGATGCCGACTGATGGGCTCGTTCTGGATGCTGGCGGCAGGCGCCAGCTTCGCGCTCATGAGCGTGTTCGTGAAAATGGCCGCCGACCAGTTCTCCAGCCACGAACTGGTGTTCTGGCGCTCGGTCCTGGGCCTGGCCTTCATCTTCATCTTCCTGCGCCTGCCGACCGCCGGAGCGGTCGGACGCAAGCTGGTCGGTGGCCACCTGGCCATGCACCTGCGCCGGGGTCTGGTCGGCTTCGCGGCGCTGGCGACCTTCTTCTACGCCATCACCCGGCTGCCCATGTCGGTGGCGATCACCCTCAACTACACCTCGCCGCTGTTCCTGGCCCTGATCATGCCCTGGTGGTTGCACGAGCGGCCGCGCCCGATCCAGTATCTCGCGGTGGCGCTGGGCTTCCTCGGCGTCGCCCTGCTGCTCAGGCCCTGGCAGGGCGGGGGCGACCTGGTCGCCGGCCTGATCGGGCTGTTTTCCGGCTTCATGGCCTCGCTGGCCTATGTCCATGTCCGCCAGCTCGGCCGGCTGCACGAGCCGGAATGGCGCACCGTGTTCTGGTTCGCGGTGGTCTGCGTCCTGGGCGCCAGCCTGCTCGCCAGCTTCGACGCCTGGCACACGCCGACTTTGGACAATGCCTGGCTGCTGTTCTTCATCGGCCTGTTCGCCACCTTCGGCCA
>JBAZLW010000134.1:0-7102 GCA_041650095.1 Hydrogenophilaceae bacterium
CAGGGCAAAGCCGGCGATCAGGGTGGTGACGTTGGAGTCCAGGATGGTATCCCAGGCCCGCTCGTAGCCGGCGTGGATGGCCGCCTGCGGCGAATTGCCGTTGCGCAGTTCCTCGCGGATGCGCTCGGCGATGATCACGTTGGCGTCGATGGCCATGCCCAGGGTCAACGCGATACCGGCGATGCCCGGCAGGGTCAGGGTGGCCTGCAGCATCGACAGCAGCGCCACCAGCAGGAACATGTTGGTGGCCAGGGCCAGCACCGAGATGAAGCCGAAGGCCTGGTAATAGACCACCATGAACAGGGCGATCGCGGCGAAACCGTACAGGGTCGAATTGAAGCCCTTCTCGATGTTGTCGGCGCCCAGGCTGGGCCCGACCGTACGCTCCTCGACGATCTCCATCGGCGCGGCCAGGGCGCCGGCGCGCAGCAGCAGGGCGACGTCGCGCGATTCCTCGACCGAGTCCATGCCGGTGATCTGGACCCGGCCGCCGCCGATCTCCTCGCGGATCACCGGGGCGGTGACCACCTCGGTCTTGCCCTTCTCGACCAGCAGGATGGCCATGCGCTTGCCGACGTTCTCGCGGGTGACGTTCTTGAAGATACGGGCGCCGCGGCCGTCCAGGTTGATGTGCACGGCGGACTGGCCGTTGTTGTCGAAGCCGGGCTGGGCATCGGTGATGTAGTCGCCGGTCAGCACCACGCTCTTCTTGACCAACACCGGCCGGCCATCGCGCTCGTAGTAGATCTCGTCGCCGAACGGCACCTGCCCGGTCGTGGCGGCCTGGACCCGGTTGGTGTCCTGCATGACCTCCTCGTCGACCATGCGGACCTCCAGGGTTGCCGTACGGCCGAGGATTTCCTTGGCCTTGGCGGTATCCTGCACGCCCGGCAACTGCACCACCACCCGGTCGACACCCTGCTGCTGGATCACCGGCTCGGCCACGCCGAGTTCGTTGACCCGGTTGCGCAGGGTGGTCAGGTTCTGTTGCAGGGCAAATTCCTGGGTCTGCTTCTTGGCGGTTTCCTTCAGCGTCCCGGTCAGCATCTGGCCATCGGCGGTCTCGCTGTCGACCAGTTGCAGATCGGGGTAGCTGGCCTCGATGAGCTTGCGCGCCTCGTCGCGCGTGGTGGCGTCGTTGAAGCGGATCACCACGGCCTGGCCTTCACGGTCGATGCCGCCGTAACGCACCTTGTTCTCGCGCAACAGGGTGCGGATGTCGCCCTGGTAACGCTCGGCCGCCTTTTCCAGGGCCTTGGGCATATCCACCTGCATCAGGAAATGCACCCCGCCACGCAGGTCCAGGCCAAGATACATCGGCAACGCGCCGAGGTTGCTGAGCCAGGCCGGCGAGGCCGGCACCAGGTTCAGTGCCACGGTGTAGCCATTGCCCAGACCGGCTTGCAGGGCATCCTTGGCCTTCAACTGGGTGTCGGTACTGGCAAAGCGTGCCTTGATGCTGCGCTCGTCCATCTTGAGACCGTTCGTCGCGATGCCCGCCTGCCTGAGGGCCAGTTCCACCCGGTTCATCAAGGCCGTGTCGACCTTTTCGGTCGTCCGCAGGGGCGACACCTGAACGGCCGGCACCTCGCCGAAGAAGTTGGGCAAGGTGTACAGGAAGCCGATCACCAGGGCGACGACCACGACCAAGTATTTCCAGAGAGGATAGCGGTTCATATTTTCGTGACGAAGTGACGGGTTGCAAGTGACTGAGCCGTGACGGGAGCGAGTGTTTGCTCACTCGCCACCCGGTCACGGGTCACTCAGAGGTCCTTGATCGTGCCCTTGGGCAGGACGGTGCTAACGGTGCCGCGCTGGAAGATGGTCTCGGTGCCGCCACCGATGTCCAGGGTGATGTACTGATCGGAGATCTTCACCACCTTGCCCAACTGGCCGCTGGCGGTGATCACCTCGTCGCCCTTCTGCAAGGCCGACTGCATCTGCTTCTGATCCTTGGCCCGCTTCATCTGGGGACGGATGATCAGGAAATAGAAGACGACGAAAATGACGATCAGGGGCAGGAAGCTCATGAACGGGTCCGGTTGAGCCGGATCGGCGGCGTAGGCGGGGGAAATCAACATCGTGTGGCACTCCTGATGAAAATAGCGGCGAATTCTAACATGCGGCCTTGCGCTCATTATTAAAGGTCGCCACATACTCGACGTAGCGGTTCGCCTCGATGGCCTGGCGCAGTTCGGCCATCAGGGTCTGGTAGTAATGCAGGTTGTGAATGGTGTTCAGGCGCCCGGCCAGCGACTCGCCGGCCCGGAACAGGTGGTGCAGATAGGCCCGGCTGAAATTGCGGCAGGTATAGCAGTCGCAGGACGGGTCGAGCGGACCGGTGTCGGTGCGGTGGCGAGCATTCTTGATCCGGAGGTCGCCATAGCGGGTGAACAGGACGCCGTGGCGGGCGTTGCGGGTCGGCATCACGCAGTCGAACATGTCGATGCCCTGGCCGACCGCGAACACGATGTCCTCCGGGGTGCCGACGCCCATCAGGTAACGCGGCCGGTCGGTCGGCAGTTGCGGCGCGGTATGGGCCAGGATGCGCGCCATGTCCTCCTTGGGTTCGCCCACCGAGAGGCCGCCGATGGCATAGCCGTCGAAGCCGATCCGGCTCAGCTCCTGCACCGAACGGTCGCGCAGGTCCTCGTGCATGCCGCCCTGGACGATGCCGAACAGGGCGTTCGGATTGCCGGCATGGGCCGCCTTGGAGCGTTCGGCCCAGCGCAGGCTCAGTTCCATCGAGGCCTTGGCCGTGTGCCAGTCGGCCGGGTAGGGCGTGCATTCGTCGAAGATCATGACGATGTCGGAGTTGAGGCTGCGCTGGATCGCCATCGACTGCTCCGGCGACAGCATCAGGCGGGCGCCGTCGATCGGCGAGGCGAACTTGACACCCTCCTCGGTGATTTTTCTCAGATGCGTGAGGCTGTAGACCTGGAAGCCGCCCGAGTCGGTCAGGATCGGGCCGCCCCAGCGCATGAAGTCGTGCAGGCCGCCGAACGCCTCGATCACCTCCAGGCCGGGCCGCAGCCAGAGATGGAAGGTGTTGCCGAGGATGATCTGCGCGCCCAGCGCGCGGACCTCGTCCGGGGTCACCGACTTGACCGTGCCGGCGGTGCCCACCGGCATGAACACCGGGGTCTCCACCCGGCCGTGGATCAGTTCGAGGCGGCCGCGGCGGGCGCCGCCGGAGGTGGCGAGGAGGTCAAACTTCATGGTCGTTCCCGGTAGCTTGCTCGATCAGCATGGCGTCGCCGTAACTGAAGAAGCGGTAGCGCTGCGCCACGGCATGGCCATAGGCCCGGCGCAGCAGGTCGTAACCGCCGAAGGCCGACACCAGCATCAGCAGGGTGGACTTGGGCAGGTGGAAATTGGTCAGCAGGCGCTCGACCACCCGGAAGCGGTAGCCCGGCGTGATGAAGATGTCGGTCTCGTCCAGGCCGGCCTTCAGTTCGCCCGACTGCGCCGCCGACTCCAGGGCGCGCAGGCTGGTGGTGCCGACCGCGCAGACCCGGCCGCCGCGGGCCTGCGCATGGGCCACCGCCGCCACGGTCGCCGCCGGGATGTCGTACAGCTCGCTGTGCATGCGGTGTTCGGCGATGTGCTCGACCCGCACCGGCTGGAAGGTGCCGGCACCGACATGCAGGGTCACGAAGGCGGTCTCGACGCCCATCCCGCGCAAGCGCTCCAGCATCGCCGCGTCGAAATGCAGGCCGGCGGTGGGCGCCGCCACCGCGCCCGGCGCGCGGGCGTAGACGGTCTGGTAGCGGGCATCGTCGCCGGCCTCGGCGGCGCGGTCGATGTAGGGCGGCAGCGGCAGCTGGCCGTATTGCTCCAGCCAGTCCAGCACCGTCCGGGCCGGGTCGAAGGCCAGGCGATAGAGATCGTCCTGGCGCTCGACCACCTCGGCCTCGAAGGCGTCGGCGAAACGCAGCCGCATGCCCGGCCTGGGGGCGTGGTTGGCGCGGATGAAGGCGAGCGCCTCGTGCTCGGACAGCACCCGCTCGACCAGGACCTCGATGCGGCCGCCGGTCGCCTTCTCGCCGAACAGGCGCGCCTTGATCACCCGGGTGTCGTTAAACACCAGCAGGTCGCCGGGCCGAAACAGGGCCGGCAGGTCGGCGAACTGCCGGTCGGAAAAGGTATCGCCCGCCGGGTCGATGTGCAACAGACGGCTGCCGCCACGCTGATCCGGAGGATAGCGGGCGATCAGTTCGTCGGGCAGGGCATAGTCGAAATCGCTGGTTTTCATGATGCGGGCGCATTATACGTTGCCCACCGCCCCGGTTTTTCGCGATAATCGCCGGCCTACCCCTGCCCCGATGGCGGAATCGGTAGACGCAGCGGATTCAAAATCCGCCGCCGCAAGGCGTGCCAGTTCGAGTCTGGCTCGGGGCACCAATTAATTCAGCAGTTTCGCGAGCCCTTCAGGGCGCCCGGCCCACCCGCAAGGCCAGGAGCAGCCCATACCGCCGCACCATGGCACGACATGCCGGCAGCCTGCCGCCAGACCGGCCTATCGCCTTGATTCGTCT
The DNA here is from genome assembly GCA_041650095.1 of Hydrogenophilaceae bacterium. Classification (GTDB taxonomy): domain Bacteria; phylum Pseudomonadota; class Gammaproteobacteria; order Burkholderiales; family Thiobacillaceae; genus Parasulfuritortus. The sequence goes on from JBAZLW010000134.1 coordinate 4,539, forward strand.
GGAAACGCCTTTCAGGCCGGACAATTCCCTGGTCGCATGAAGTGGCTATTCGCAACCATTAAAACCAATGTTTTCATGGTATAAATACTCAACTCAAATCAGAAAACTCCAGGGTCCCGCGCTGTGAAGTGAACCAGCCTAGCGCTCACATGCCATTGCTCAGCCCCCCTTCCCTTCACGACGAAGAGTGCGTGCCCGATCTGCATGCCCATCCGCTCGTGCTGGCCCAGATGCTCGATGAACTGGGCGGCCTCGGCGCGGCGGCGCCGGCAACGATCGAGTGGCTACTGTGCGACCCGGCGCTTACCGCTGCCATCCTGGCCAGCCACCCGGAGGTGCTGGCCCGCGCCGAACCCCGTTCCCTGCCGCAATACCTGGATGGCGACGACCTGAAGCAATGGCTGGTCATGGCCGCGGTCAAGGCGCAAGGCCGGTCTGCCCCGCCCGCTCGCTTCCTTGAGGACTGGCAGGCATCCCTGGCCTGCGCCCAGCTATGCCGGGGCCTGGCCCTGCGCCTCGGCTATCCGGACCCGCACGAGGCCTACCTGGCCGGCCTGCTGCACAACCTCGATCGCTTTACCGACCAGACCGGCCAAATCCAGGCCACTTCCGGCTTCCCGCAGGTTGCGCGGAGGCTGGCGGGCTGCCCGTTCGGGCCCGCCCTGTCTGCTGCGCTGCGGGTCCAGGACGAGGACAGCAGCCGCCTGGCCGAGGCCTTGCCGCTCGCCCGCCTGCTCCGGGTCGCCCGCGCCTCGGTGGCTGGTACGGGAGATGCCTACCGCCTAGCCGCCACCCTGCTGCCGGACCTGACGCCGGACGACCTGGATACGCTACGCCGACAGGCCGAGCAGGCCGTAGCCGGCATCAAGCAACGCCTGGCCGGCCACGACCCCGCCAACACGCCAGGGCCGGAATGCCTGAATAGGGCCCTGGCGGAGTTTTTCCTGATCGAACAGGCCAGGGCCGGACTCGCCAACGCCGGCACCGAGGCCGAGGTGCTTGATGCCACCCTGCCCCTGCTGGAACGCCAGCTACGGATCCGGCAACCACTCTACCTGGTGCATGACCGGGCGGCCGGCACCCTGGCGCCCTTTCCCGGCAGCCGCCATCCCGGCCTGCTGATCCGGCTGCACGGCAGCACTTCCGCATCGGCCTGGGCCATCTCGAGCCGGATGCCGGTGCTGTTTGCCACCCACGATACCGAGTCCGTCAGCCTGCTCGACGTCCAGCTGGCCTGGCAGGCCGGCGTCAGCACCGTCCTGGCCATCCCGGTCGGCGAGCCGACGATCGAGGGCGTGCTGTTCGGCTGCGTCGGCCGGCAACAGGCCGTGCTTCTGGAAAAATCGACCGCGTATTTGGGCCGGCTTGGCCGCCTGCTCGGTCGTGCCCTGAAGCGCGCACGGGCGCAATCGGCTGCGGCCGGCGCGCCGGCCGAGAGCGCGCTCGACCAGTTCAGGACCAAGGCCCGCCGGGCCGCCCACGAAATCAACAATCCCCTCGGTATCGCCCGGAACTACCTGGCCATCCTGGGCGCCAGGCTGGCCGAACAAGGCCAGCCTGCCGACGAACTGGGCATCATCCGGGATGAACTCAACCGCATCCCCCGCCTGCTCCAGGTCCTGACCGGCGACGACAGGGGCCTCTCGCCACAGCGCGAGGATTGCGACATCAACGCGATCGTCCTCGACCTGGCCAGAGTGGCCGAATCCGCCGTCCCACCCGGCAGGCGCATCCGGGTGGCGACCCGGACCGGGCCCAACCTGCCGATCATCCGCAGCGACCCGGGCAAGCTCAGGCAACTGCTTCTCAACCTGATCCTGAACGCCCTCGAGGCCTGTCCGGACAACGGCCTGGTCGGCATCGACGCCTATACCAGCATCGATATGCGCGGGGCCAAGCAGGTACTGATCTCGGTCCGGGACAACGGCGCCGGCATCGCCCCGGAAAGACTGGCCCGACTGTTCGAACCGGCAGACTCGACCAAGGGCGGACACCACGCCGGCCTGGGCCTGGCCATCGTGAAGACGCTCGCCACGGAGCTGGGCATGACCGTCTCCTGCCGGAGCGACACGCAGGGCACGACCTTCCAGATCGCGGCCATGGCGGTTTGATCGTGACCCAGCGTCAATATGCGGGCTGATACAACAGGGGGCGATAGATGTTGGGCACCATTAAAGACCTGAAACCGAACAACCATCCGGTCAGCCTGCTCCTGGTCGAGGACGAGGTACGCTACCTGGAAAGCAGCCGCCTGCTGCTGGACCGGCATGTCGACGAAATCGCCACTGCCGGCACCGGCCAGCAGGCACTCGACCTGCTGGAAAACCGCAGTTTCGACATCGTCCTGCTCGACCTCGGCCTGCCCGACATGACTGGCCACGACGTCATGGCCCGGATCCGCCAGCAGTGTCCAGAGACGATCGTCATCGTGATCAGCGGCGATACCAGCATCGAATCGGCAATCAAGGCCCTGCGCCTGGGCGCCTACGACTACCTGCGCAAGCCGTACGAGCCCGAGGAACTGATCAACATCGTCCGCAACACCACCCATAAGCTGCACCTGC
>JBAZLW010000135.1:0-7074 GCA_041650095.1 Hydrogenophilaceae bacterium
CAGAAATGCTGGCTGTGGATCAGCCAGTCGTGCATGGCCAGGACCACCACCAGGCCCATGGCGGCGACCAGCCAGCGCGCCTCGCGATTGCCGCGCCGGAACGCCGCGCGCAGGAGTAGCAACAGGGTGGCCACGGAGCAGGCCAGGGTGAACAGGTGCCAGGCGGCGGTCAGGCCCAGGTAATAGGCCGGCGGCGCCAGCCAGAGGCTGATCGGCGCCAGGACGACGCCGGCCCAGAGCGCGCCGATCAGGTGCCGGCCGCCGGCGGAGACGAAACGCAGCAGGGAGATGAGCAGGAAGCCGGAGAACACCTGGAAGCCGGCGTTGACCAGGATCTCCCAGTCGGCAGTCGGCAGAGGCACGTCGCGCAGATACAGGTTGCTCGACTGCGCCGCCCAGACCAGGGCGGAGATGCCGAAGTAGACATAGGCGGTATCCCGGCGCCGGCGCAGCCAGAGGCTCAGGGCGAGGACGCCGATGGCGGCGATGAGCAGGGTGGCGGTCTGGTTGACCGTGATGTTGAGGAAGTAGGCACGCTCGTAACGTTCGCGCAGCATGGACTCCGGACCGACCATGACCGGGTGCAGGGCGGCCTGGGTGTAGGTGTGGCCGCGCAGGCGGATAAACAGGACGTTGTCGCCGGGCCGCAACAGACCAGGCGGAACCAGGAGCAGCAGGGGCCGGTTCCAGTTGCGCGCCACCGGTTCCTCGAAGCGGCCGCCGTCACCGATCCGGACTCCGTTCAGCCAGACCTGGGCGTTCATGATCAGCTTGGCAAGGTAGATCGCCTGCAGCGGGTCGTGACGGGCCGAGACGTCGAAATGGAACCGGTACCAGCCGCGTTCGCCGATTGCCCCGGGCCGGCTCGCGCGCCACTGGTCAGGCAGTTCGATCGCCTGCCAGGCGGCGGAATCGAACGGCGGTTGGGGACCGTCGTCAAGGATGAAATCGGCCCGGTCCAGGATTCGCACCTCCTCGGCGCGTGCCCCGGCCAGCAGCGCCAGCAGGAGGACGAAGCCGAGGAGAAGGCGCATGTCCGGAATCAGAAGAAGCTGGTGACGCGCAGGTAGACGTCGCGCACGTCGACGAAGTTGCGGCCCCGAAAGGCGTCCTGCATCTCCAGCTTGACGATCAGGGGCAGCGGGATGCGGCCGGCACGCCAGGCGTTGACGCCGCTCCAGGTCACGCCGACGCGGTACTGGTCGGCCAGGGTATCGGTGTTGGCGGACAGGAAGGAAGTGTCGGTGCCGATCTTCGAGGTGTAGCGGTCCGGCCGTTCCTGGTAGCGGTGCCAGGTCGCCGAGACGCGCCAGTCGCCGATGGATTTGCCCAGTTCCATGTCCCATTCCCAGTAGTTGCCGAGATTGCGCTCCAGGCGTTCCTTGGTCGCCGTGGTCAACGGGTTGCCCGGCCGCAGGGTCACCTCGTCCGCCAGTTGCACCTGGTATTCGGCCAGCAGGCGCAGATCGAAGCCGGCGCCGAGGTCGCGGAAGTATTCCAGGCGGTAGCGCAGGTCGGTGCTGCCGTCGCCGGGCGGCACGTCGGCGAGGTCGTCCGGGTCGTCGGCCGGGGAGACGCCGAAGCGCACTCCGAAGCCGGCGATGGCGCTGTCGCGCTCCGACTTGTGGAAGCGCCAGAGCGCGCCCACGGTGGGGTCGCCCAGCCCGGACGACTCGGTACTGCGCAGCGGCTTGTAGCCGAGCACGCCGGTCAGCACGGCCTGCAGGCCGTCGCTGCCGATGCCGCCGTCCACCGACATGCGCAGCTTGGTGCGGGTGCGCGCGAACGGCACGATGGCCCCGACCGTGAGGTCCTCGGTGACGCCGTAGCCGAACATCAGCTCGCCGTATTCGGTCACCACCTTGGTATCCAGGTTGAGGGTGCCGGCCAGGCCGAGCGCCGCCAGGTTCAGGCCGTCGTAGCCCTGGTCGTAATCGACCCGGTGGCCGTCGTCGTCGTAGCGGCGGTCATAGCCGTTGCGCAGCACGGTCAGGCGCCCCGCCCAGTGGCCGGCCGGGGCCATGCCGTCCAGGGCGTGCAGACTGGCGGTGGGGATATCGTTCGCTGCGGCCAGGACGGGCACGGCGATCAGGCACAGCAGGCCGGCACCGGCCAGGATTCTTGTTGTTGTCGGCATGATGGTGTGCGGGTAGGCGCGGGACGTTGGCGACGTGAGTATTTTCCGGCCTATTTTAGCAGCCGGCACCCCGCGTTCTGGGGGGTGTTTCGCGCCCCGCGCCGGGTATCATGCATCGGAAAAGCAACAGGGACACACATGCGCACCGGATTCATCCTGGAGGACCTCCCGGAATCCCAGGCCTGGCTGAGCCGGGCCCTGGCGACCAGTTTTTCGGGCATCGCCATCGACACCGCCTACACGCTCGCCGAGGCACGCGCCAAGCTGGCTGCCGGACCACGCCCGGACATCGCCCTGGTCGACCTGGGCCTGCCGGACGGCTCCGGGGTGGAGATCATCGAGCTGATCCAGCGCCTCTACCCGGCCACCCTGTGCGTGGTCGCCAGCATCTACGACGACGACGGTCACGTCTTTCCAGCCTTACGTGCCGGGGCGCGCGGCTACCTGCTCAAGGACCAGCCGGTCGAGCGCATCGTCGAGGCCCTGAACGGCATTGCCGCCGGCGAGCCCCCCCTGTCGCCGGCCATCGCCCGGCGCATGCTGGCCTTCTTCCGCCCGGAGGCGCCGGCCAAGGCTGAGGTGGAACTGACCGGACGGGAGACCGAGGTGCTGCGTTTCATCGCCAAGGGTATGACCCAGGCCGAGACGGCGCGCCTGCTCGGCATCTCCCAGCACACCGTGGCCGGCTACGTGAAGGAACTGTACCGCAAGCTCAACGTCTCCTCGCGCGCCGAGGCGGCCTTGCGGGCGCGCGACCTGGGCCTGGTCTGAGCCACGGGGTGAGCACCAGGCAGCATTGCCCGGCCAGTTCGACCAGGGTCCGCTCGATCACCGCCTGCTCGTCCGGGATCAGCCGTTCTACGAAGGTCAATGGATTGTGCAGCGCGGCCGCGAGCCATTCCTTCAGGGCCGGCAGGCCCTGGTAGACGCCGGTGCTGGCGCGGTCGCTGATGGAGACGATGCCGATGGTGGTGGGATCATGCATGGCGGTAACCGGACGGGTAAGTAAAGCGGCTGTTTACCACGTCCGGCGCCGTCCTGCATTGACCTGGACGGCGTGCCCACGCCCGCCCGGACCGGCCAGGATGCCTAACCCCGTGTCTTTTCGATCATGTGGTTGATGACGATGCTGTGCTCGTGCTGCGGGCTAAACATGACGATCTCGGCGTCGGCGTCGACCCTGACATTGTGGCCTGGGGGCCAGTAGAACAGGTCGTTCGCGTTGACCGTCTCCTGGCCACCCTGTTGGTCAGTCGTGGTGAGTTGGCCACGCAGGACAAAGCCCCAGTGGGGGCACTGACAGGCGTTGCCTTGCAGCCCCTGGAACAGCGGAGTCGTGTCCACGCCCGCCGAAAGCGTGAAATATTCGCCACTGATCTTGCCCAGTCCGGTTGCGTCACCAAAATTCAGCCGCTGCCGGATCACGGCACCCGGGATGTTCATCTTGACGTCCACTTCGTCCTTGGCCATTCGCATCGCTCGTCCTCCTCGTCATGTCTGGAAACAGGCGACATAGTCGCCAGTTCGGTCTGCCAGATCGACGGCCACCCTCCCCGCCACGATGGCCGCCATCTGGCACCTCAGGCCGCCTTGGCCTGCTTCTCCCCGGCCTTGCGCTCAAACCATTTCGCCGCCTCCTCATCCCAGCCGTCGGCACGGAAGTAGGGGTTGCTGCGCGGGTGCGTGATCATGTTGGGGTCGACTTCCAGGCCGATGCCTTCGAGGAAATTGACCAGACCGATGCGCTCGATCATCTCGCCGGTGCGTTCGTGCTCCAAGGCATTCTCGGCGAAGAAGTCGAGGATGCTGCGGGCGAGATCGTTCAATTTCTCGAAGTCATCGTCGGTTTCCAGCTTCATGAACGGGATGATCACGGTGCCCATGGTGGCACCGATCTTCAGTACGCCCTTGCCGCCGACCAGCACCGTGACGCCCTTGTCCAGGCCGGGCAGCAGGGCCCCGGGCATGACGTTCAGGCAATGCATGCAGCGCACGCAGTTGTGGTTGTCGATGACCATCTCGGTTTCCAGGCCGACTCGCAGAACCGACTCGTGCACCTTGGCCGGCGTGCCGACATCACGCAGGGTGATCGCCTTGGTCGGGCACAGGCTGACCACCATGTTGACCAGGTCGTTCATGCTGTGCTCGGCCATCCAGTCCTTGGCGATCGCCTCGTCGACGCGGATGTTGTCGCGCCAGGTGCCGATGGTGGCCATGTCGGAACGCTGGATCGAATTGACGCAGTCGTTCGGACAGCCGGAAAACTTGAACTTGAACTTGTACGGCAGGCTGGGCCGGTGCATGTCGTCGATATTGCGGTTGATCACCGTGCGCAGGGCGCGCGCCTCGTCGTAGCAAGACATCTCGCAGCGCGCCGCGCCGACGCAGGACATCGAGGTGCGCAGGGCCGGGCCGGCGCCGCCGAGGTCGAAGCCGAGGGCGTTCAGGTTGTCGAAGGCCTTCTGCACATTGTCGGAACTGATGCCCTGGAACATGATGTCGCCTGACTGGCCGTGGAAGGCGATCAGGCCGGAGCCGCCGGCATCCAGCCAGGCATCGCACAGATTGCGCAGCAGGTCGGAGCTGTAATGCATGCCGGCCGGAGGCTGCACACGCAGGGTGTGGAACTCGGCCGCATCCGGGAACAGCGGCTTGCCGTCGTCACCCTTCAGTTCGGTGAAGCGCGGAATGATGCCGCCGCCATAGCCGATCACGCCGACCGTACCGCCCTTCCAGTAACCCTTGCGGGTCTCGTAGGAGGTCTCCAACTGACCGAGCAGGTCGGCCATCATTGGGTTTTCCCCGGCCAGACGCTTGATCCCGGTGACGAATGAAGGCCACGGACCGGATTCCAGTTCGTCCAGCATCGGGGTGTCGGGTAGTTTTTTCATGATGGTTTCCTCCAGAACGATCCGGCGATTACTTTAGTAATTTAGTCGGATATATCCGGAAGTCAATTTCTGTAGCGGCCGGCCAGGTCAGGTTTTAGTAATTTGTAAGTGTCATCTGGCATGATGATGCCTTTCATCATCAACCTCGGCGTGCGCATTCTTTCGACAACCACAGGTAGCTGCACGGTACCGCCCCGACCATGATGCAGCGCCGCCTGGCCCCCATCGTCAAGGTGCTCGGCATCGTGATCACCGTATTCGGTATCTCGATGCTGTTGCCGCTCGTCGTCTCCCTGTTTATCCAGGACAACGCTCAGGCCTCCTACGACAAGTCCGTCGCCATCACGGTCGGCACCGGACTGCTGCTCTGGCTGCTCACCCTGCGCGACCAGAGCGAACTGAAGTACCGCGACGGTTTCCTGCTGGTGGTCCTGATCTGGACCATCCTGCCCCTGTTCGCCGCACTGCCACTGCTCTTCTACCTGCCCGGGCTGTCGTTCACCGACGCCTATTTCGAGACCATGTCCGGCCTGACCACCACCGGCGCAACCACGCTTTCCGGCCTGGACGCGATGCCCCCCTCGATCAACCTGTGGCGCACCCAGATGCACCTGATCGGCGGCATGGGCGTGATCGTGCTGGTGACCGCCATCCTGCCCCTGCTGGGCGTCGGCGGCCGCCAGATGTTCAAGGCCGAGTCGCCCACCCCGATGAAGGACGAAAAGCTCACCCCACGCATGGCCGAGACCGCCAAGGGACTCTGGGTGGTCTACCTGATCTTCACCCTGACCTGCTTCGGCGCCTACTGGCTGGCCGGCATGACCTGGCTCGATGCCCTGATCCACGCCTTCTCGGTGATGGGCCTGGGTGGTTTCTCCTCGCACGACGCCAGTTTCGGCTACTTCCACTCGGTCACCCTGGAAACCATCACCATGGTGTTCGCGTTGATCGCCGGCATCAACTTCTCGACCCATTTCATGGTCCTGCACCAACGCAGCCTGAGGCCCTATCGCCTCGACCCGGAAGTACGCTGGTTCCTGATCGTGGTGCTCGGTTCCTGCCTGGCCCTGGCCCTGTTTCTCTGGCTGAAGGGCGTCTACCTGGATTTCCCCAGCGCGCTGCGTTATGCCAGCTTCAACACCATTTCGATCGCCACCTCGCTCGGCCTGGCGACCTATGATTACAACCTCTGGCCCTATTTCGCCGGCCTCTGGATGCTTCTGCTCAGCTGCTTCAGTTCCAGTGCCGGCTCCACCGGCGGCGGCATCAAGATGATGCGGGCAATCCTGCTGTACAAGCAGGTGCGCCGGGAAATCGCCAAGCTGCTGCATCCCAAGGCCGAGATTCCGGTCAAGATGGGCGCGACGGTGGTCCCGAACAAGATCATGTACGCCGTGCTGGCCTTTTTGTTCATCTATGTCGCTGCCATCGTATCCCTGTCCCTGCTGCTCAGCGCCAGCGGGCTCGACGTGTTCAGCTCATTCACGGCCATCGTCGCCACCATCAACAACACCGGCCCCGGTCTCGGCCAGGTCGGCCCGGCCACCACCTATGCCGTGCTGACCGATTTCCAGACCTGGGTGTGCATATTCTCCATGCTGCTCGGCCGCCTGGAACTGTTCACCCTGCTGGTCGTGCTGACGCCGCACTTCTGGCGGAAATAGCGTCCCGGATGGCCGACCAATCGTACGGCAGCGGTGCGGCCGGGTAGTCGCCCTCTGCGGCGATGGCTCGGCGCAGGTTTTCGATGCGCTCCCCGGTCGCCGGGTGGCTGGACAGGAAGGCCGGGACGGGCCCCTCGCTCTCCGCCAGCCTGGCAAAGAAGCCGAGCAGGCCGCCCGGTGCAATGCCGGCCCGCTGCAGTGCCTTGAGCCCGCCCAGGTCGGCCTGCCGCTCCAGGTCGCGGCCGTAGGCCATGCCGCCCAGCTGTTCCGCCATGCCGGCCCAGACCCCGCCTGAGACATCGCCCATGGCCAGCGCCAGCAGCGCCCGCCAGCCCAGGCCGTAAATCATGTTCTTCAGGGAATGGCGCATCTCGACGTGCTG
>JBAZLW010000136.1:0-7001 GCA_041650095.1 Hydrogenophilaceae bacterium
CAACGTCTCCTCCGACGTCGACCCCATCTTTGTCTACCCAGAGGACGGCGAAACCGCCGGGCCGCGCCGGATCGCCAGCCACGAGTTCTTCGTCCGGCTCGGCCGCCGCCTGATCAGCGCCATCGGTGAGACGACAGTGGATGGCTTCGTATTCCGAGTCGACATGCGCCTGCGTCCCTACGGCGACGAAGGGCCGCTCGTCTCCAGCTTCGCCATGCTGGAGGAATACTTTTACACCCAGGCAAGGGAGTGGGAGCGCTACGCCTGGATCAAGGCCCGTCCGCTCACCGGCTCGCGTCACGGCGAGTTGGAGGAATTGCGCAAACCCTTCGTGTTCCGCAAATACCTCGACTTCGGCGCCTTCGCCGCCATGCGCGACCTGCATGCCCAGATCCGCCGGGAAGTGGCGCGCAAGGACAAGGCCGACAATATCAAGCTGGGGCCGGGCGGCATCCGCGAGATCGAGTTCATCGCCCAGGTCTTCCAGCTCATCCGGGGCGGCAAGACGCCCGCCCTGCAAGCCCGCCCCACCCGTACCGTCCTGCACCAGCTGGCGGCCATGGACCTGCTGCCCGAGCAGGTCGCCAGCGACCTCGAGGCCGCCTATGTCTTGCTGCGCGACCTCGAGCACCGACTACAGTACCGCGACGACCAGCAGACCCAGCAACTGCCGCATTCCTCAGAGGAACGCGGGCTGCTCGCCCGGACCATGGCCTATGCCGATTGGGAAGGCTTCGAGGCCCACCTGAACTCGATCCGGCGCAAGGTCGCCGGCCAGTTCGAACAGGTCTTCGGTGCGCCCCAGGAGGACCAGTCCAACCATCCGCTGTCCGGACTATGCAACCTGCCCCCGGAAGCGGCCCGCAGCCGTCTGGACGAACTGGGCTACGGCGACAGCGCCGCCGTCCTGGAACGACTGACCGCATTGCGTAGCAGCAGCCGCTATGCCGGGCTGCCGGCGGTCAACAAGACCGCCCTGGACGGCCTGCTGCCGCCGCTGATCGAGGTCGCCGCCCGCCAGGCCAATCCTGACGACACCCTGGCCCGTATCCTGACCCTGCTGGAGGCGATCAGCCGGCGCGCCCCGTACCTGCTCTTGTTGCAGGAGTACCCGCAGACCCTGGCCCAGGTCGCCCGCATCGTCGGCGCCAGCCCGTGGGCGGCACGGTACCTGACCAACCAGCCGCACCTGCTCGACGAGCTGCTCGATCCACGCGCCCTGATGTCGACACCGGACTGGTCGCTGTTGCGGGACGAACTGAAGTCACGCCTGGCCAGTTTCGACGGCGACCTGGAACGCCAGATGGACGAACTGCGCCACTTCAAGCAGAGCGAGACCTTCCGCCTGCTGGCCCAGGACCTGGCCGGGATGTGGACCCTGGAACACCTGTCCGACCAGCTGGCCGCCCTGGCCGACCTGATCTTGGGCCAGACCGTCGAACTGGTCTGGGCCGACCTGCCGCGCAAGCACCGCGAGAACCCGGCCTTCGCGGTGATCGCCTACGGCAAGCTGGGCGGCAAGGAGTTAGGCTACGCCTCCGACCTCGACATCGTGTTCCTGTACGACGACCCCCATCCGGACGCCCAGGACCTCTACGCCCGCCTGGGCAAGCGCATGAACACCTGGATGTCGACCATGACCGGCGCCGGCATCCTGTACGAGACCGACCTCAGGCTGCGCCCGGACGGGGCCTCCGGGCTCCTGGTCAGCTCGATCGAGGCCTTCGACGACTACCAGCACCATCACGCCTGGACCTGGGAGCACCAGGCCATCACCCGCGCCCGCTACTCCTGCGGCGACCGGGCGGTCGGGGCGAAGTTCGACGCCATCCGCGACGCCATCCTGCGCCTGCCGCGCGAGCGTGCAAAACTGCGCGCCGACGTGCTGGAGATGCGCCAGAAGATGCGCGACGGCCACCCCAATACCAGCGACCTGTTCGACCTCAAGCACGACCCAGGCGGTCTGGTCGATGTCGAGTTTGCGGTGCAGTACCTGATCCTGGCCCACAGCGCCGAACATCCTGAATTGACCGCCAACCTGGGCAACATCGCCTTGCTCGGCAGCGCCGGCGGGCTCGGGCTGATCCCGGTCGACGTGGCCGGTGGCGCGGCCGATGCCTACCGTGAACTGCGCCGCCGGCAGCACCAGGTCAAGCTCCAAGGGGCAGAACACGCCCGCCTGCCGGCGGTGGATGTTGCCGGTGAGATCGCCGCGGTCAGGTCGCTCTGGCAAGCCGTGTTCGCCGAATAGCGCGGCCGGACGGCCATTGCGCTAGAATGGTCGTCCCGATTTTTTGACAGATTCAAGGAGTTCGGCAATGTCCATGGCCGACCGCGACGGCGTCATCTGGTATGACGGCAAACTGGTTCCCTGGCGGGAAGCCACCACCCACGTGCTCACCCACACCCTGCATTACGGCATGGGCGTGTTCGAAGGCGTGCGCGCCTATGAAACCCCCACAGGCACCTCCATCTTCCGGCTGCAGGAACACACCGACCGGCTGTTCCGCTCGGCCCACATCCTGGGCATGAAGATGCCCTGGGACAAGGCGACCCTGAGCGAGGCCCAGAAACTGGTGGTGCGCGAGAACGGCCTCAAGTCCGGCTACTTGCGCCCGATGGCCTTCTACGGCGCCGAGGCGATGGGCATCTCGGCCAAGACCCTGTCCACCCACGTCATCGTCGCGGCCTGGCCGTGGGGCGCCTACATGGGTGCCGAGGCCCTGACCCACGGCATCCGGGTCAAGACCTCGTCGTTCAGCCGCCACCACGTCAACATCACCATGTGCAAGGCCAAGGCCAACGGCAACTACATGAACTCCATCCTGGCCCACCGCGAGGCCGAGATGGACGGCTACCAGGAGGCCCTGCTGCTCGACGTCGACGGCTTCGTCGCCGAGGGCTCGGGCGAGAACTTCTTCCTGGTCCGCAACGGCAAGTTATACACCCCGGACCTGACCGCTGCCCTGGAAGGCATCACCCGCGACACCATCATCCAGTTGGCCGGTGAACTGGGCATCCCGGTGATCGAGAAGCGCATTACCCGCGACGAAGTCTATGTCGCCGACGAGGCCTTCTTCACCGGCACCGCCGCCGAAGTGACGCCGATCCGCGAACTCGACAACCGCCAGATCGGCGAGGGCAAGCGCGGCCCGATCACCGAGAAACTGCAAGCGCTCTATTTCGACTGCGTCCAGGGCCGTTCGGCGGCGCATACCGGCTGGCTCGAACACATCTGAGGAAACCACCATGAGTGAACAAAAGACCGTCGAAGTCACCGCCGCCGACCTGCCGCTGCATTGCCCGATGCCCGGCCAGGGCGGTTCGGTCAGCCACCCGCGCGTGTTCCTGCCGATCGAGGACAAGGGCGAGGTGCGCTGCCCCTATTGCAGCACGGTGTACAAGCTCACCGGCCCGGTCAAGCACGGCCACCACTGAGGAGTCCCGATGAAATTACTGCCCATTCTGCTGGCCACCCTGTTGCTGGCCGGCAATGCCGCAGCCGAAACGCCTGCAGCCAAACTCACCCAGGAGCAGGCGCAACAGTTGATGGCCCGGCAGATGCAGATGATGGCGGCGATGTTCGACTATCGGCGTTCCCGGCTCGGCTTCGATGAAACGGTCACTGCACTCGGTGCCGCCATCGCCCGACAGGGCTGGCAAAAAGGCGCGATCCATGACGCCCAGGCCGCCATGGCCAAGTCCGGTGCCGCCGCCGGCAAGCGCATGAAGGTGCTGGAGGCCTGCCCGACCGGCTTCAATGAGAAACTGGCCACGGCCAGCCAGGGCAAGCTGCCGCCACACCCCTGCCGGTTTACGGTATTCGAGGGCCAGGACGGCAAGACCTACGTGATGCGGCTGAACTCGGCCTTTCTGGCCAAGGGCATCGAGGGCGAGGCCGGCAAGATGATGAGCTTCATCGGCACCGATGAGGAGGCCATCCTCAAGGGCGTCGTCGAGTAAGGCAATCCGTGCCAGAAAAAAGGGCGCCTCAGGCGCCCTTTGTCATTTCGTGGCAGCCGATCAGGCCGTGCGCGAATAACGCGGGCCCGACTCCGAGGCCTGCTTCAGATAGGCATCGAAGCACATGGCGATGTTGCGCAGGAACAGGCGGCCCAGTTCGGTGACCGCGACGTAGCGGGCGTCGATGCGCACCAGGCCATCCTCCGCCAGGGGCTGCAGATCGACCAGCGCCTCGGCGAAATAGCTGTCGAAGTCGATGCCCCAGGCCGCCGAGAAGCCCGCCTTGTCCAGTTCCAGGTCGCACATGACCTTGGTGATGGCGTCGCGGCGGATCTGGTCGTCGCGGGTCAGGCGCAGGCCGCGTTCGACCGGCAGATGGCCCTCGCCGACCCGCTCCTGGTAGGACTTCAAATTCTTGTCGTTCTGCACGTAGGTGTCCGGCGTCTGGCTGATGCTGGATACCCCGAAGGCATAGATGTCGCAGTCCTTGTGCGTGGTATAGCCCTGGAAATTGCGCCACAGGGTCTTGCTGTTCTGCGCCTTGACGATCTCGTCGTCGGCCTTGGCGAAGTGATCGAGGCCGATGTTGACATAGCCGGCCGCCCCCAGGCGGTCGTGGATCAGTTGTTGCAGGTCCAGCCGGGTGGCGAAGTTGGGCAGGTCCTTCTCATGGATCAGCTTCTGGTGCTTCTTCATCCAGGGCACGTGGGCGTAGGCGAACACCGCCAGGCGGTCGGGCGACCAGGCCACCACCTTGTCCAGAGTGCGGGCGAAGCTGTCCACGGTTTGATGCGGCAGGCCAACGATCAGGTCCATGTTGATGCTGGCGAAGCCGAGATCGCGCGCCCAGCCGTAGACCTCCTTGATCATGCCCTCGGGCTGTACCCGGTTGACCGACTTCTGGACCCGGTCATCGAGATCCTGCACGCCGATGGACAGCCGGTTGAAGCCGGTTTCCCGCAGGGCGGCCAGGTGCTCCCGGGTCAGTTCGCGCGGATCGGCCTCGCAACCCATCTCGGCGTCGTCGGCGATGGTGAAGCGGTTGCGGATCATGCCCATTAAGCGGCGGATGTCCTGCGGCCGCAGGAAGGTCGGCGTGCCGCCGCCGAAGTGCAACTGCTTCACCCGGCGGGCTGGGTCGGTCAACGCCGCAAACTGGGCCATCTCCTTGTCCAGGTAATCCAGGTACTGGTAGGCCTTGTTGTAATCGCCCGTGGCGACCATGTTGCAACCGCAGTAATAGCAAAGTGTGTCGCAGAAGGGGATGTGGAAATACAGCGACAGGCCGCGCTCGGGGTCCTGCGAGGCGGTCAGCTCGGCGCGCCAGTCCGCCTCGGTGAACTCGGTGTGGAAATAGGGCGCCGTGGGATAGGAGGTATAGCGCGGGCCCGGCTTGCTGTACTTTTCCAGCAGCGTGGTAAGAGCGGTCATATTAAGGACACTTCAAGAGAGACTGGCTCGATTGTAGGCAGGCGTATCTGGTCTAGGCAAGGTAAAGCCTTGTTATTGATCAAACTGCCCTGGGTAATGACCATCCCAACAGCGGTCCTATATCGAAAGTATAAGTTTTACTGGACAGGTATATCTTTTGTGGCATAATGGAATCTACCTCCCTGACCGCCGCAACGGCGGTTTTCTACACGGCACTGGTATCCAGTGCCGTTTTTTTTTGCCTGCTGGCCGGACGCAGGCAAAGCCCGGATAATGGCCCCGTTATCACAGGGGCGAACATGGCCAACCTTCCCGCAGAGATATTCAAGGCCTACGACATCCGCGGCATCGTCGGCAGAACTCTGACACCCGAGATCGTCCAGCAGGTGGGCCAGGCGCTGGGCTCGGAGGCCCTCGCCCGTGGCCAGAAGGAGATCGCCATCGGCCGCGACGGCCGCCTGTCCGGCCCGGACCTGGCCGCCGCCCTGGCGCGCGGCATCCAGGCGGCGGGCGTCGACGTGGTCGACCTCGGCCTGGTCGCCACGCCGATGACCTACTTCGCCGCCCACCACTTGGGCACGAACTGCGCGGTCATGGTCACCGGCTCGCACAACCCGCCCGACTACAACGGTCTCAAGATGGTCCTGGCCGGCGAGACCCTGTCCGGCGACACCATCCAAGCCCTGCGCACGCGCATCGAGGCCGGCGACCTGGCCAGCGGCGCCGGTGCCTACCGGCAATACGACATCGCCCCCGACTACATCGCCCGCATCGCCGGCGACGTGAAGCCGGCCCGGGCCATGAAGATCATCGTCGATGCCGGCAACGGCGTCGCCGGCGCCTACGCCCCGGCGCTGTTCCGGGCCCTGGGTTGCGAGGTCGAGGAGATGTACTGCGAGGTCGACGGCCATTTTCCCAACCACCACCCGGACCCGTCCGAACCGCACAACCTGGCCGACCTGATCGCCCGGCTGAAGGTGAGCGACGCCGAGATCGGCTTCGCCTTCGACGGCGACGGCGACCGCCTGGGCGTGGTCGCCAAGGACGGCACCATCATCTACCCGGATCGCCAGCTGATGCTGTTCGCCGCCGACGTGCTGAGCCGCAACCCCGGCGCGCTGATCATCTTCGACGTCAAGTCGACCCGGAATCTATATAAGTGGATTCGCGACCACGGCGGCGATCCCATGCTCTGGAAGACCGGCCACTCCTTGGTCAAGGCGCGCATGCAGGAGACCGGCGCGGCCCTGGCCGGCGAGATGAGCGGCCATGTCTTCTTCAAAGAGCGCTGGTACGGCTTCGACGACGGCCTCTACGCCGGCGCCCGCCTGCTCGAATACCTGTCGAAACAGGCCGACATCGACCAGACCCTGCACAGCCTGCCCGACAGCGTGAACACCCCCGAGCTGCACATCAAGATGAAGGAGGGCGAGCCGCACCGCCTGATCGCCCACCTGCGCGACACGGTGACCTTCGAGGGCGCGACCGAGGTCATCACCCTGGACGGCCTGCGCGTGGAATACCCGGACGGCTTCGGCCTGATGCGGCCGTCCAACACCACCCCGGTCGTGGTCCTGCGCTTCGAGGCCGATGACGCCGCCGCCCTG
>JBAZLW010000137.1:0-6966 GCA_041650095.1 Hydrogenophilaceae bacterium
CGCGTTGCGCGCTTAACCTTTGCTGCGCAAAGGTTGGCCTGCACTGAAATCGAGCTGCGTCAGCGGTCCGTTGGTGTCGTGCCTTCGAAAGAGGTTTGCTGAGCATGGCCGAAATCAAGAACTACACGCTCAATTTTGGGCCGCAGCACCCGGCGGCCCATGGCGTCCTGCGTCTGGTGCTGGAACTGGACGGCGAAGTGGTCGAGCGCGCCGACCCGCATATCGGCCTGCTTCATCGCGGCACCGAGAAGCTGGCGGAAAACCGTACCTTCCTGCAGGCCCTGCCTTATCTGGACCGGCTGGATTATCTGTCCATGATGATGAACGAGCACGCCTACTGCCTGGCGGTGGAAAAGCTGCTCCAGGTGGAGGTGCCGGTGCGCGCCCAGTACATCCGGGTGATGTACGACGAGATCACCCGGCTGCTGAATCACCTGCTCTGGCTCGGCACCCACGGTCTCGACGTCGGCGCCATGACCATCTTCCTGTACACCTTCCGCGAGCGCGAGGACCTGCTCGACATGTACGAAGCGGTGTCGGGTGCGCGCATGCATGCGGCCTACTACCGTCCGGGGGGCGTCTATCGCGACCTGCCCGATGCCATGCCCATGTACGAGGCCGGCAAGTACAAGAGCGCCGCCGACCTCAAGCGTCTGAACGCCAATCGGTCAGGTTCCCTGCTCGATTTCATCGAGGACTTCACCAACCGCTTCCCGAGCTGCGTCGACGACTACGAAACCCTGCTGACCGATAACCGGATCTGGAAGCAGCGCACGGTTGGCATCGGCGTGGTCGAGGCCGACCGTGCCAAGCAGCTCGGCTTCACCGGCCCGATGCTGCGCGGTTCCGGCGTGGTCTGGGACCTGCGCCGGATGCAGCCTTACGAAGTCTACGACCGGCTCGATTTCGAGATCCCGGTCGGCAAGAACGGCGACTGCTACGACCGTTACCTGGTCCGCATGGAAGAGATGCGCCAGTCCAACCGCATCATCCGGCAATGCGTGGACTGGCTGAAGGCCAATCCGGGTCCGGTCATTACCGGCGACCACAAGGTCGCGCCGCCTTCGCGTGCCGCCATGAAGAACAACATGGAAGAGCTGATCCACCACTTCAAGCTGTTCACCGAGGGCATGCATGTGCCGGCCGGCGAGGCCTACGCCGCCATCGAGCAGGCCAAGGGCGAGTTCGGCGTCTACCTGATCTCGGACGGTGCCAACAAGCCCTACCGGATGAAACTGCGTTCGTCCGGCTTCGCCCACCTCTCGGCCATGGACGAGATGGCCCGTGGCCTGATGATCGCCGACGTGGTCGCCATCATCGGTACCATAGACATCGTTTTCGGGGACATCGATCGATGAGTTTATCCGCTGAGTCCTTGTCCCAGATCGACAAGGAAATCGCCAAGTACCCGGCTGACCGCAAGCAGTCGGCAGTCATGGCCGCACTGCGCATCGCCCAGGTCGAGAAGGGCTGGCTGGCCAACGAGACCCTCGAGTTCGTCGCCGAGTACCTCGGCATGCCGGCCATCGCCGTGTACGAGGTCGCCACCTTCTACAACATGTATGACCTGGAGCCCTGCGGCCGGCACAAGATCACCGTCTGCACCAATCTGCCGTGCCAGTTGCAGGGCGCCGACACGGTGGCCGACTACCTGAAGCAGAAGCTCGGTATCGGCTTCGGCGAGACCACAGCGGACGGCCGTTTCACCCTGAAAGAGGGCGAGTGTTTCGGTACCTGCGGCAGCGGCCCGCTGTGCCTGCACAACAACCACAAGATGCATACCCACCTGTCCCCGGAAACCGTGGACAAGCTGCTGGATGAGCTGAAATGAGCGCCACCTATACCGGCCCCAAGGTCTGCCTCTGGACCCTCGATCACGCCGATCCGGCGTCGTTGGCGACCTATGTCGCCAACGGCGGCTACGAGCCCCTGAAGAAGATCCTGGCCGAGAAGACTCCGGCCACGGAGATCATCGAGCAGGTCAAGATCTCCGCCCTGCGCGGCCGCGGCGGCGCCGGTTTCCCGACCGGCCTGAAGTGGTCGTTCATGCCGCGCAACTACGACGGCGACAAGTACGTCGTCTGCAATACCGACGAGGGCGAGCCGGGCACCTTCAAGGACCGCGACATCGTCGAGTTCAACCCGCACCAACTGATCGAGGGCATGATCATCGCCGGCTATACGCTGGGCGCCAAGGCGGGCTACAACTACATCCACGGCGAGATCTTCGAACTCTACGAGTCCTGGGAAAAGGCGCTTGAAGAGGCGCGCGCGGCCGGCTACCTGGGCAAGAACATCTGCGGTTCCGGCTGGGACTTCGACCTCCATGCCCACCAGGGCTATGGCGCCTACATCTGCGGCGAGGAAACCGCGCTGCTGGAATCGATCGAGGGCAAGAAGGGCCAGCCCCGCTTCAAGCCGCCGTTCCCGGCCAGCTACGGCCTGTTCGGCAAGCCGACCACGATCAACAACACCGAGACCCTGGCCTCGATCCCCTGGATCATGCGCCACGGCGGCCAGGCCTTCCTGGAACTGGGCAAGCCGAACAACGGCGGCACCAAGATCTTCTCCATCTCCGGCCACGTCAACAAGCCGGGCAACTACGAGATCCCGCTCGGCACGCCGTTCGCCGACCTGCTGGAAATGGCCGGCGGGGTACGCGACGGGCATACCCTGAAGGCGGTCATCCCGGGCGGTTCCTCCGCCCCGGTGCTGCCCGCCGACATCATGATGGGCTGCACCCTGGACTTCGATTCCATCGCCAAGGCCGGCTCCATGCTCGGTTCCGGCGCGGTCATCGTGATGGACGAGACGGTCTGCATGGTCAAGGCGCTGGAGCGCCTGGCCTACTTCTACTTCGAGGAATCCTGCGGCCAGTGCACGCCCTGCCGCGAGGGTACCGGCTGGATGTACCGTGTGATCAAGCGCATCGAGCACGGCGAGGGCCGGCCGGAAGACCTCGACCTGCTGATGAGCGTCGGCACCAACATCGCCGGTCGCACCATCTGCGCCCTGGGCGAGGCGGCCGTGGGGCCGGTGCAAAGCTTCATCACGCACTTCCGCGAGGAATTCGAGTACCACATCGAGAACAAGAAATGCATGGTGGGAGCCTGACATGCCCCTGATCACCATCGACGACAAGCAGATCGAAGTCGCCGCCGGCAGCACCGTGATGGATGCCGCCCGTGAGGCCGGCATCTACATCCCGCACTTCTGTTACCACAAGAAACTGTCCATCGCCGCCAGTTGCCGGATGTGCCTGGTCGAGGTGGAAAAGGTACCCAAGCCGTTGCCGGCCTGTGCCACGCCGGTCAGCGAAGGCATGATCGTGCGCAGTCATTCCGAGAAGGCGGTCGAGGCCCAGAAGGGGGTGATGGAGTTCCTGCTCATCAACCACCCGCTCGACTGCCCGGTCTGCGACCAGGGCGGCGATTGCCTGCTCCAGGACATCGCCATGGGCTATGGCGGCGTTGCCTCGCGCTACGACGAACCGAAGCGTGTGGTCACTGAAAAAGACCTCGGCCCGCTGGTCGCCACCGACATGACCCGCTGCATCCATTGCAGCCGCTGCGTACGGTTCGGCCAGGAGATCGCCGGCCTCATGGAACTGGGCATGCCCGGTCGCGGCGAGCACACCGAGGTGATGCCCTTCCTGGCCCACCAGGTCACCTCCGAACTGTCCGGCAACGTCATCGACCTGTGTCCGGTCGGGGCCCTGACCTCCAAGCCGTTCCGCTTCAACGCCCGGCCCTGGGAGCTGTCCCGGCGCAAGACCGTCAGCCCGCACGACGGCCTCGGCGCCAACCTGGCCATCCACGTCAAGGGCAACAAGGTCTACCGCGCCACGCCGGTCGACAACGAGGCGGTCAACGAATGCTGGCTGGCCGACCGCGACCGCTATTCCTACGAGGCGATCAACTCCGCAGAGCGCTTGCTGGCGCCCATGGTCAAGGACGGTGGTCAATGGCTCGCCGTTGATTGGCGCCAGGCCCTGGCCCAGGCGGCCGGCGCCCTCAAGGTGATCCGCGACACGCACGGCGGCAGCGCCATCGGCTTCATCGCCTCGCCGCGCCAGACCGTAGAGGAACTCCACCTGTTCCAGAAGCTGGCCCGTGCCCTCGGCTGCGAGAACATCGACACGCGGATCGACCGTGCCGACTTCGCCGGCCAGCGCGACGGCGCCGAATGGCTGGGCATGCCGGTCGCCGACCTCAACGGTCTCGACCGCGTCCTACTGGTCGGCTCGACTGTACGCAAGGAACAACCCCTGGTCGCCCAGCGCCTGCGCCAGGCGGTCAAGCAGGGCGCGCAGCTTAATGTGGTACATGTCTCGGACGACGACCTGCTCTGCCGCGTCGCCAACAAGCTGATCGCCCGGCCGTCCGGCCTGGTCGGCGCCCTGGCCCAGGTGGCCAAGGCGGTTGGCGCCGAGATCGAGGGTCTCGGCACCGTGGTCGTGTCCGAGGCCGCCGAGGCCCTGGCTGCCAGCCTGAAGTCGGGCGAGCGGAAGGCCGTGCTCCTGGGCGCCGTGGCGCAGCAGCATCCGGCCGCCGCCGAATTGCACAGCCTGGCCCAGGCGATTGCCCGGACCACCGGTGCGACCCTGGGTTTCCTGGCCGATGCCGCCAATCAGGTTGGTGCCGGCGCAGTCGGCTGCCGGCCGGGGCAGGGCGGCAGCAACGCCGCGGCGATGTTTGCCGAGCCGAAGAAGGCCTATGTCATCCTCGGCGCCGAGCCGGAACTGGAGGCCTGGGACGCTGCCCGTGCGCATGATGCCCTGGCGGCCGCTGAGCTGGTCATCGTCATGTCGCCGTTCCAGGGCCACGGCAGCGATTACGCCCACGTCATGCTGCCGGTGGCGGCATTTGCCGAGACCGCCGGCAGCTATGTGAGTATGGAAGGCCGTCTGCAATCCTTCCGCGCCGTGGTGCCGCCGCAGGGCGAGGCCCGGCCGGCCTGGAAGGTACTGCGCGTGCTGGGCAACCAGTTCGATCTGGCCGATTTCGACCAGGACAGCGCCGAACAGGTGCTGGCCGAGGCCCTGCCGGAAGGCGAGGCCACGGTGCGCGCCCGGCTCGGCAACGGCATTGCCGGTGTCGCCGTGTCGCATCTGCATGCCGGCGACGGTATCGAACGCCTGGGCGAGACGGCGATCTACCAACTGGACGCCTACACCCGCCGTGCCCCGGCTCTGCAGGCCACCGCAGACGGTCAGGCCGGTCAGGCCGCCGCCGCCAGCGGGGTCCTGATCGCCCGCCTGGGCCTGGCCGAGGACAAGCCGGTCAAGGTCAGGCACAACGGCGCCGAAACCGTGCTCAAGCTGGTGCGTGACGATAACCTGCCCGATAACGTGGTCCGCGTGGCCGGCAGCCTGGCCGCGGCCAGCCGCCTCGGCCCGCGTTACGGCGAAATCAGCCTGGAGAAGATGTGATGGAATGGTTCCAGGAATTACTCGGTCCGGCCTGGCTGCCGGTCTGGACGCTGGTCAAGATCATCGTCATCGTGCTGCCGCTCCTGATCGCGGTGGCCTACCTGACCTACGCCGAGCGCAAGATCATCGGCTACATGCAGATCCGCATCGGCCCCAACCGGGTCGGTTTCTTCGGTTTCCGCCTGGTCGGTTTGGGACAGCCCATCGCCGACGCGGTCAAGCTGATGACCAAGGAAATCCTGCTGCCCACCGGTGCCAACAAGACCCTGTTCCTGGTCGGCCCGATACTGTCCATCGCGCCCGCCCTGGCGGCCTGGGCGGTGGTGCCATTCACCGATCATCTGGTCCTGGCCAACGTCGACGCCAGCCTGCTCTACATCATGGCCATCACCTCGATGGGCGTGTACGGCGTGGTGGTGGCCGGCTGGGCCTCCAACTCCAAGTACGCCCTGCTCGGCGCACTGCGTTCGGCGGCCCAGATCGTCTCCTACGAGATCGCCATGGGCTTCGCCCTGGTCGGCGTGCTGATGAGCGCGCAGAGCCTGAACCTGGTCGAGATCGTCCAGCACCAGGGCGGCGGCTTCTGGCAATGGTACTGGCTGCCGCTGTTCCCGTTGTTCATCGTCTACCTGATCGCCGGCGTGGCCGAGACCAACCGGGCGCCGTTCGACGTCGCCGAGGGTGAATCCGAGATCGTCGCCGGCTTCCACGTCGACTACTCGGGCATGGCCTTCGCGGTGTTCTTCCTGGCCGAGTACGCCAACATGATCCTGGTCGCCGCGCTGACCTCGATCCTGTTCCTGGGCGGCTGGCTGTCGCCGTTCCCGTTCCTGCCCGACGGCTTCTTCTGGCTCGCGGCGAAGATCAGCGTCGTGCTGTTCCTGTTCCTCTGGTTCCGTGCCACCTTCCCGCGTTACCGCTACGACCAGATCATGCGTCTGGGCTGGAAGGTGTTCATCCCGGTTACCCTGGTCTGGATCCTGGTGGTCGGCGCCTTCATGCAGACCCCGTTGGGTTACCTGTTCCACTAACGATCAAGTCGATACCGCCGCTCATGAAAATTATCGCCGCCATCGCCATGATCGTTTCCCTCACCCCGGCCCTCTCCCGCCAACGACCGCAGGAAGTCCCTGTGGGACGGGCGAGGGGGTCTTCCGTGTCGCTCCGCGACGCCTGCGTCTAAGGGGGCGAAAGTGCTGAACGAGATCAAGTACTTCTTCAAGACCTTTCTGCTGTTCGAGCTGCTCCAGGGCATGGCGGTCACCTGGCGTCACATGTGGGCGCCCAAGATCACCATCCAGTATCCCGACGAGCGTACCCCCATGAGCCCGCGCTTCCGCGGCCTGCATGCCCTGCGCCGGTACCCGAACGGCGAGGAACGCTGCATCGCCTGCAAGCTGTGCGAGGCGGTCTGCCCGGCCATGGCGATCACCATCGAGTCGGCCCAGCGCGACGACGGCACCCGGCGCACCACCCGCTACGACATCGACCTGACCAAGTGCATCTTCTGCGGCATGTGTGAAGAGGCTTGCCCG